>JBGSKP010000175.1:0-1858 GCA_041741175.1 Thiocapsa sp.
GATCTCGCGAGGCGGCGCGCGAGGCACTAGCGCGCTTTTGGCGCGCGGTCAGCGACGCCGGGCGGAACAGCCCGATTCAGCGCACCTGGCTCGACCAGATGCTCGGCCGCTGGACACTCGACTTCTCGCCCGGCTTCCTGACCATGGACCTGTTGAGCAGGCTGGTCTCGCCTTACGAGATGAACCCGCTCAACATCAACCCGCTGCGTGACCTGCTGGCGGCCAATGTCGACTTTGATCGGGTCAACCGCTGCGATCCACTGAAGCTCTTCATCAGCGCCACCAATGTCCGCACCGGCCGCCCGCACGTCTTCAAGAAACCGAACATCAGCGTCGATTCGGTCATGGCCTCGGCCTGCTTGCCACAGATGTTCCAAGCGGTGGAGATCGACGGGGAAGCCTACTGGGACGGTGGCTTCATGGGCAACCCGGTCCTCTACCCGCTGATCGAGGAAACCTCAGCGCGCGATCTCGTCATCGTGCAGATCAACCCGCTGGTGCGCGAGGCCCTGCCCCGCACCGCGCGCGACATCCTCAATCGCATCAACGAAATCGACTTCAACTCAAGCCTGGTCAAGGATCTGCGTGCGATCCTGATGCTCAAGCTGCTGGGCAGCGCCCCGGAGCATCAGGACGAGCGCCTGCGCGATCTGGCCATTCATCGCATACACGCCGAGCAGGAACTGATCGATCTGGGCGTGTCCTCGAAGATGAACGCAGAATGGGCGTTCCTTGAGTACCTGCACGACATCGGCTGGCGTACCGCCGACGCCTGGATCACCGCCCACTGGGACGACCTGGGCGTACGCTCGACCTATCCGCTGGAGCATGTGCTCTGGGGCCTGGACACCATGATGCGGGACGCCGCCGATGCAGCGATCGCTCCGCCCCATCACGAGGCTTAAAACAGCGACTTCGGCACAACCGCTCGGTCGCGCGCCGAGCGCAGCCGGAGTGTTGCCCGCATCGGGACGAACGGTCACCGGTTCGTGACAGCCAAGTGCGCCAGATGCTTCCGGCGGGCCTGCTGCAGCGCAGGGGAAGCCGATCAGAGGATGTCGTTCAGGGCCATGCCGATTCCGATCGTATTCTGCTTCCAGTTATAGTCGATCAGGCTGTCGCCGTAGCCGGTAAAGGCACGGACATAGACACGCAAGGGTCCAAGCACTTGCGGCGACATCCAGGTGAGCTGCGCGGCGCCCTTGTCGGTGCTCGGATTGCCGCGACCCATGAGGGCAAAGCTGTGATCACGCCATTTATAGAAGGCCGTGATGTCGCCATAGCCGTAGTAGTCCGTGATATCCGGGTTGTCGTCGGCGGCATCGCCTCCGTCGATGCGCACCCAGGGCCGCAAGACCAGCGCGAAATTGCCCCTTTCGATACCGATCGAGGCGATGATGCGGTCCCAACTGCGCGAGATGGGGTCGGATCGGCCGTTGGATTGATGGTTGTACCCGACGTTGAGCAGACGCCAATCAAACCCGCCGAAGCTGATATCCGGCCGGTAGCTCACCATCAACTCGGGCATGAAATTGGTCTCGCGAAACGGGCGCGAGATCTTGTCGTTGTAGACCTGCCATTGGCTCATCTGGGAGTAGGCGGCCCAGAGTCCCCAGCGCCGATCATCCGTTGACCACATCCGGAACTTAAAGCTGAGCTGAAAACGCGCCTCGGTGGTGTCCAGGTCCTGATCTTCGACCTCCAGGGCATCGAAGACGGGCGTGAACGGTCGGTTGTTGATGCGGTTGGTGAAGTTGCCGATCAACAGATAGTTGGGATTGTAGAGACTGATGTCGTAACGGCTCGATCCCGGATCGAAGGCCCAGGCCTTGTCGATCAGTGAGGTCTCGGCAGGGGT
>JBGSKP010000176.1:0-13373 GCA_041741175.1 Thiocapsa sp.
CGTCCTCGCCGCTGCCTGGCGGGCGCAGCTCGGCGAGGATCGCGAACACCGGCTCGCGCACCTGCGGGGTGGTGTAGATGTGCTGCAGTCCGCGCAGCAATTGCGGGGTGTCGTCGCGCGAGCGCGGATCCAGCACGATGGCGGCGATATCCTCCTCGCCGAGTTTCAATTGCGGATCGATGACGGTGCGCAGAGCGGCCTGAATAGCGAAGTTGATGAAGGCTTATGGCGTGCCCCGGCGAAAGAAGGCCAAGAGCGTTGCCGAGCCCTCTGGAAATCAATTGGTTAGGATTCTCCCTGTCCCTCTCGATCGAAAATCGGCGAGATCTTCGATCATGGGGCCATACTATAACCCGCTGTTCGAAATAAGAAAACTTTGTTTCTGCTCAGACACGAGCTAGCGAATACTTAATAACATGTATCCAGGGTGAGCAGGAAACTTAAAGGTGGGCTTAGACCGCCGATGCCTGCTGTACGCGCCCAGCTTGAACGGGCTGGCCGGCCTCGTTGTTAAAGTCTTTTTTCGTGTTCAATTCTTTTTGGGACGAACCAGCAGCTGTGGCGGAGTTAGCTTCACTCATTCACCAGCGCAATCAGCGGGCACGCCAGATCTCTGAGTCCTCCGGAATTAGCCTTTCACCACGGATAGGCAAGGACGGTATCGACGACACTCTTGGCTAACGATGGGTCATCACAACGAAGATCGCCGTCGCGCTGGCATAACGTAACGATTCCGCACCGCCCTCAGCCTATATCCGAGCGGCGCCTTCTGCTCGAAAAACCGAGGCACATCGATCCGTCTGCACCTTCTGAGAAGAAGACTTTCAAAAGGCTGGCAGATCGACGGAGGTCAAGAGGACAAATTAAGCCCAAGCATCACCGTGATGAAGCGATCGACGAGCACACGTCTAGACGCCAACCGAACCCTCTTGCCCGGCAGCATCAACATCACCTGACGGTGTACTCCGGCCCATAGCTAACATGGAGCGGCTGGTCGGCGTCGGGTTGCCAGTTTCCAACTTTATTTTTCATAACGTGGTCCGGGCCCTGCCGCCAGTTTCCAACTTTATTTTTAGTTTCCAACTTTATTTTTCGTCACAACAATCCCCCTGTGTCGCGCCAACCTATTCCACTGTCACGGATTTCGCGAGGTTGCGGGGTTGATCCACATCGGTCCCCTTGAGCACCGCCACGTGATAGGCAAGCAGTTGCAGGGGAATGGTGAAGATAATAGGGTCGATTAGGTCATCGGTTTCGGGCAGACGAATGACGGTGACGCCATCCTCTTCGGCCATTGGCACATCCCGGTCGGCGAAGACATAGAGGCGGCCGCCGCGGGCGCGGACTTCTTCGAGGTTGGACTTGAGTTTTTCGAGCAGGGCATTGTTCGGCGCGACGGCGACGACCGGCATCTGCTCGTCGATCAGGGCCAGTGGGCCATGTTTGAGCTCTCCCGCCGGATACGCCTCGGCGTGGATGTAGGAGATCTCCTTGAGCTTGAGCGCCCCTTCCATCGCGATCGGATATTGCTCGCCGCGTCCGAGGAAGAGGGTGTGCTGCTTGTCGACGAATTCCTCGGCAAGGGCGGCGATCCGCTGATCGAGATTCAGGACGGCCTCGACCTTGCTCGGCAACGCCCGGAACAGGGCAACCAGCTCGGCCTCGGCGGTGTCGCTCAGGTCGCGGTAGCGTGCGAGGGCGACGGTCAGGAGCAGCAGAGCAACCAGTTGGGTTGTGAATGCTTTGGTCGACGCGACACCGATCTCCGGGCCCGCGTGGGTCAGGAGAACGAGGTCGGACTCTCGCACCAGCGAGCTTTCCGGGACATTGCAGATCGCGAGCGTCGCGGCGTATCCGGACGCCTTCGCCAGACGCAGTGCCGCCAGGGTGTCGGCCGTCTCGCCGGACTGCGAGAGGGTCACGAAGAGTGCGTTGGACGGTACCACCTGTTTGCGATAGCGGTATTCGCTGGCGACCTCGACGGTGCAGGGCAGACCGGCGATGGCCTCGATCCAGTACCGTGCGACCAGTGCGGCATGGAAGCTGGTTCCGCAGGCCACCAGGGTGACAGCCTGGACGTGCGCGAAAATCTCCGGCGCGCGATTGCCGAAGCTCTCGGGCATGACGTGTGTGCCGGCCAGCCGGCCTTCGAGCGTATCGGCAATCGCGCGGGGCTGCTCGTAGATCTCTTTGAGCATGAAATGGCGATACTCTCCACGCTCTGCCGCATCAGCGGCGACCGCGGATGTCTTGACCGGTCGCACGACGAGGTTGCCGTCGCGGTCCCAGATCCGCACCGATTCGCGCATCAACTCGGCGACATCGCCTTCTTCGAGAAAGATAAAACGATTGGTCACGGGCAGCAGGGCGAAGACGTCGGAGGCGATGAAATGCTCGCCGAAGCCCACCCCGATGACCAAAGGACTGCCCTGACGTGCGGCGACCAGGTGATCGGGGTCCTGCGCATCGATGACACCGAGCGCATAGGCCCCGCGCAGGTCCTCGGTGGCACGACGCACGGCCTCGATCAGCGGATGTCCGGCTTCGAGCTGGTCGTAAATCGCATGAACGACGACTTCGGTGTCAGTTTCCGAGGTAAAGCTGTGGCCTGCGGCGGTCTGCTCGCGTCGCAAGTCTTCATGGTTTTCGATGATGCCGTTATGGACGACCAGGCAGCGGTCTCGACAGATATGCGGATGGGCATTACGGGTTGCGGGCTCGCCATGCGTCGCCCAGCGGGTGTGGGCGATACCCAGCGTGCCGGGCAAGGGACGCTCGGCGACCGCCTCGCTCAAGCGAGCAACCTTGCCGAGCGTGCGTGCCCGGTTGACACGACCGGGGGCCTCGAGGACGGCCATGCCGGCAGAGTCGTAGCCGCGATACTCAAGCCGCCGCAAACCTTCGAGCAAAATTGCCGAAACCGGACGCTGCGTAATCGCGCCGACGATGCCGCACATGAGTTATCCCTCGTTGGTAGTCAATCGCGGTCTCCGGTCGAGCGACGTGACCCGGCTAAGAGGACGGTCGCTTTTTGGGCCGCTGCCACCCCGGAATCGTAACCTGTTTGACGCGGCTCAGGGTGAGCTCGTTGGCCGGGGCATCGCGCGCGATCACCGAGCTTGCGCCAATTGTCGCGCCGTCCCCTACCCGCACCGGCGCAACCAGTGCCGTATTGGATCCGATGAAGGCACCGTCGCCGATCCAGGTGGTGGATTTGTTGGCACCGTCGTAGTTACAGGTGATGGTCCCGGCACCGACATTTACGCCGGCGCCAATCTCGGCATCGCCCAGGTAACTGAGGTGATTGGCCTTGCTGCCGGCGCCGAGGCTGGTCTTCTTAAGCTCCACGAAGTTGCCGACGTGGGTGTGATCGGCCAGGCGCGTCTCCGGGCGCAGACGGGCGAAGGGGCCGATGCGTGCATCGGCGCCGACCTGGGCGCCCTCGATCAAGGAGTAGGCCATGACCTGCGTCGCCGGGCCGATACTGCAATCCTTCAGAATGCAGCCTGGGCCGATGCGAACGCCGGAGGCGAGCCAGACATCGCCCTCGATGATGCAATTGATGTCGATGCTGACATCCGGCTCCGCATGGAGGACACCGCGCAGATCAAAGCGCATCGGATCCGCCAGGGTCACACCGACGCGCATGAGATCCTCGGCGACATGGCGCTGATAGTCGCGCTCCAGCGCGGCAAGTTGAACACGATCGTTGACACCCGAAACCTCGGCGAGGCGTCCGGGCCGGGCGGTGGCGACCGGCACGCCCTCGGCGGCGGCAAGCGCCGTGATGTCGGTCAGATAATATTCGCCCTGGGCATTGGCGTTGCCGATGCGGGCAAGCCAGCCATTCAGACGGGCGGTGTCGGCGACCAGAAAGCCGGTATTGACCTCGGTGAGGGTGCGCTGCTCGGGCGTCGCATCCTTCTCCTCGACGATGCCGGTCACCTGTCCGTGCGGATCGCGCAGGATCCGGCCATATCCAGTCGGGTCCGGCATCTCGGCGGTCAGGATCGCCAGGTCGGTTCCGGCGCCGGCATGCAACAGCCGCGTCAGGGTCTCCGGGGAGATCAGGGGGACGTCGCCGTAGAGGACCAGGACACGATCCATCTCCCCGACCAGCGGCATCGCCTGCATCACGGCATGGCCGGTGCCAAGTTGCGGGGACTGCGCCACCCAAAGACAATCGGCATCCGCCAGGGCGTCTCTGACCTGGTCGCCGCCATGTCCGTAAACGGTGACGATGCGCTCGGCACCGACCGCTTTGGCTGTCTCCAGGACCCGCCCAAGCAGCGGCTTGCCGGCCAGTGGATGAAGCACCTTCGGAAGGCCGGAGCGCATGCGCTTGCCGAGCCCCGCCGCCAAGATCACCACACCCAGCTTCATTGGTTTGGCCTCCGTGATCGCAGGATCAATGCAAGCTGCCGCCGGGCAAGAGACAGCCTCCGCCCAGGCTGGCCGTTAATTCGGAATGGGTGGGATCGCGAACCTCTTCGATCCGAACGTGGACGCGCAGGGTCTTACCGGCGAGCGGATGATTGCCGTCCACCGTGAGCTTGCCGTCGGCAATCCGTGTGACCTGAAACTGGCGGGTCTCGCCCTGTTCATTCTCCATCTGCACCTCGGCACCCACGAATCGAAATTCGGGTGGCACATTCTCAAGGTCATCCGTGAAGGTCAGGGCGGGATCGTGTGCGCCAAACCCCTCGTCGGGGCCGAGAACCAGGTCGACTTCGTCGCCGGCGCGCCGGCCGGTGATCGCCGAGTCCATCCCGCCGATGAGCTCGCTCTGGCCGCCGTGGATATAGCTTACGGGGATGTCGTTCTGTTCCAGGACGTTGCCCTGTCCGTCTTCGATTCGGTAGGTCAATGCGACCAGCTTCCCGGCACCGATGAGGTCGTCTGACATGAGGGGCTGACTCCAGGTCTGAGGAACGGCGCCGCCGCGATGTGCGGTCGCCGACAAGCACTGCGGGAAGCGGTGCAGAGAGAGGGCCGACGCGTCTGTGCAACACAAAACCGCCGCTCGCAGTGAATCGAGCGGCGGCGTCTGACGATGGGACGAGGGATCTGGGCTGATCAGCCCTTCATCTTGCGAAGTTTCTCGATGGCACGCAGTTGCGCGATCGCTTCGGCCAGCTCGACTTGGGCCTTCGCGTACTCGAACTGGGCAGCCTGACCGGCAAGCGCTTCCTCGGCACGACGCTTGGCGTCGAGTGCCGCTGCCTCGTCCAAATCACGAGCGCGGATCGCCGTATCGGCCAGTACGGTCACCACATGCGGCTGAACCTCGAGCATGCCGCCGGACACATAGAAATGCTCCTGCTCGCCCTGCTCGTTCTCGACGCGGACGTCGCCCGGCTTCAGGCGGCTGATAAAGGCCGTGTGCCGGGGCGCGATACCGACCTCGCCAAGCTCCGCGGTCGCGTACACCATGGTCGCCTGACCCGAGTGAATCGCCCCTTCGGCGCTCACGATATCAACATGGATTGTCATCGCCATCGTGCACCCCTATTAAACCGCGTGCTGTTGTCAAACATGAGGTTCTCGCGAAATCGGTCCGAAGCGGACGTCAATCGCGTTGTGCCCACGCGGTTTAAGAATAAAAAATAAAATCCTAAAACGCGGCTGCTCCGACATCTGTGTAGAAGTACGCCGCCCGACCAAAGTCACGTACAGCGCACGTCAAACAGGCCGCGTTTTAGCTACCCATCTTCTCGGCCTTGGCGACCGCTTCTTCGATGCCACCGACCATATAGAACGCCTGCTCGGGCAGGTGATCGTAGTCACCGCTAACAATCGCCTTGAAGTCCTTGATGGTGTCCTTCACGGACACGAACTTGCCCGGCGAGCCGGTAAAGACCTCAGCCACGAAGAAGGGCTGCGAGAGAAAACGCTGGATCTTACGGGCACGCGACACCGCGAGCTTGTCATCGTCGGAAAGCTCGTCCATACCAAGGATCGCGATGATGTCCTTGAGCTCTTTGTAGCGCTGCAAGGTGCCCTGAACGGCGCGCGCGGTCTGGTAGTGCTCTTGTCCGACCACGTTCGGGTCGAGGATGCGGCTGGTGGAGTCCAGCGGATCCACGGCCGGGTAGATACCCAGCTCGGCGATCTGACGGGACAGCACCAGGGTCGCATCAAGATGCGCAAAGGTGGTCGCCGGGGACGGGTCAGTCAGGTCGTCCGCGGGGACGTACACCGCCTGGAAGGAGGTGATGGAGCCGGTGCGGGTCGAGGTGATGCGCTCCTGCAATGCGCCCCTCTCCGAAGCCAGCGTCGGCTGGTAGCCCACCGCGGAGGGCATGCGGCCGAGCAACGCCGAAACCTCGGTGCCGGCCAGCGTGTAGCGATAGATGTTGTCGATGAAGAGCAGAACGTCCCGGCCTTCTTCGCGGAAGAACTCAGCCATGGTCAGGCCGGTCAAGGCGACGCGCAGACGGTTGCCGGGCGGCTCGTTCATCTGGCCGTAGACCAGGGCGACCTTATCGAGAACGTTCGACTCCTTCATCTCATGGTAGAAGTCGTTGCCCTCGCGGGTGCGCTCGCCGACACCGGCAAATACCGAGAAGCCGGAATGCTCGGCCGCGATGTTACGGATCAGCTCCATCAGGGTAACGGTCTTACCCACGCCGGCACCGCCGAAGAGTCCGACCTTGCCGCCCTTGGGGATCGGCATGATCAGGTCGATGACCTTGATGCCGGTTTCCAGGATCTCGGTCGAGGTCGCCTGGTCTTCGAAGGGCGGAGCAGAGCGGTGGATCGACCAACGCTCCTCGGAGCCGACATCGCCAAGCTCGTCGATCGGGTTGCCCAGTACGTCCATGATGCGACCGAGCGTCTTCTGGCCGACCGGCACCTGAATCGGTGCGCCGGTGGCGACGGCCTGGATGCCGCGCTGCAGGCCATCGGTCGATCCCATGGCGATCGCCCGCACGACGCCGTCGCCGAGCTGCTGCTGCACCTCGAGGGTCAGGCCGGCCGACTCGATCTTCAGCGCCTCATAGACCTTGGGCATCTCGCCACGCGGGAACTGAACGTCCACGACGGCGCCGATGATCTCCACCACGTTACCAGAGCTCATAGTCTTTTCCTCTTATGCCTTCCGGCCAATAGCGATTCTGTGTGTATCCGAGCGCCCGGGGCGGGCGGCATCGATCAAGTCGGGCGATTCAATCAGGCGATTAGGTCGGGCGTCACACCGCCGCGGCGCCGCTCACGATCTCGGAGATCTCTTGGGTGATCGCGGCCTGACGGGCTTTGTTGTAGACCAGCTGCAACTCGCCGATCAGCTCGCCGGCATTGTCCGAGGCGGACTTCATCGCGACCATCCGCGACGCCTGCTCACAGGCCCCGTTCTCCACCACCGCTTGATAGACCAGCGACTCGATGTAACGCGTCAGAAGTGCATCCAGAACGGTCCGGGCGTCGGGCTCGTAGATGTAGTCCCAGTGATAGGGCATCGCGGACTGCTCTTCACCAACGATCGGCACAAGCTGCCGGATCCGGGGACGCTGGGTCATGGTGTTGACGAATTCGTTGCTCGCCACGTAAATGGCATCAAGCTCTTTGGTCTCGAAGGCATCCAGCATGACCTTGACGGGACCGATCAGATCCTCGATGTGCGGCTTGTCACCGAGATTGGTGACCTGGGCCTTCACATCGCCGCCAAAGCGCTTGAAGAAACCCAGCGCCTTGCTGCCGATCGTACAGAAGGCCGGCTCAACCCCGATGGCACGCTTCTCTTTGATATCCACCACAAGCCGGCGAAACAGATTACTGTTCAAGCCACCACAGAGCCCGCGATCGGACGAGACGACGATATAGCCGACCCGCTTGAGCGGACGCTCGACCGCCATAAACGAATGCCGGTACTCGGGTGTCGCACGGGCCAGGTGACTGATAACCTGAAGCATCTTCTCGGAGTAGGGCTTTGATGCCGACATCCGATCCTGCGCTTTACGCATCTTGGAGGCGGCCACCATCTGCATGGCGCCAGTGATTTTTTGCGTGCTTTTGATGCTCGCAATCTTGGTGCGGATTTCTTTGGCGCCTGCCATCTGTTAGCTCCCGGCCTCCAGCTCCCAGCTCCCAGCGAAGATGGCTGGGGTGGTGAAGGTTCGATACTTGTCAAAATGCACCACGCCAGCTGTCACGGTCCCGGCGGGACCGTGCGACTGATGGCTGGCGGCTGCCTTACCAGGTGTTGTTGGCCTTGAAGTCCTTGATCGCCTCATGCATCGCGGCCTGGATCTCCGCGGTGTAGTCACCGGTGGTATCGATCTGCTCGATCAGGGCGGCCTTGGCGGATTTCATATAGCTCTGCATCGCCTGCTCGAAGTCGACGACCTTTTTGACATCGACGTCGTCAAGGTAGCCTTCATTGGCGGCGAACAGCGAGACGGCCATCTGGCCGACGCTCATCGGCGAATACTGGAACTGCTTCATTAGCTCGGTGACCCGCTCGCCGCGCTGCAATTGCTTGCGCGTGGCTTCGTCGAGGTCGGACGCGAACTGCGAGAAAGCCGCAAGCTCGCGATACTGAGCCAGTGCCAGACGAATACCGCCACCGAGCTTCTTGATGATTTTCGTCTGCGCCGCACCACCGACACGCGATACCGACAGACCGGCATTGATGGCGGGACGGATACCGGCATTGAAGAGGTCGGTTTCGAGGAAGATCTGACCGTCGGTGATCGAGATCACGTTGGTCGGCACGAAGGCGGACACGTCGCCGGCCTGCGTCTCGATGATCGGCAGAGCGGTCAAGGATCCGGTCTTGCCCTTCACGGCGCCGTTGGTAGCCTGCTCGACGTAATGCGCGTTGACGCGCGCGGCACGCTCCAACAGACGCGAGTGCAGGTAGAAGACGTCACCGGGGTAGGCTTCGCGACCCGGCGGACGACGCAGCAGCAGGGAAACCTGACGATAGGCCCAGGCCTGCTTGGTCAAGTCATCGTAGACGATCAGGGCATCTTCGCCCTTGTCGCGGAAGTACTCGCCCATGGTGCAGCCGGCATAGGGCGCAATGAACTGCATTGCAGCCGATTCGGCGGCGGCAGCCGCGACGATGATGGTGTGATCCATGGCGCCGTGCTCTTCGAGCTTGCGCACCAGGGTCGCAATCGAGGAGTTCTTCTGCCCGATCGCGACGTAGATGCACTTAACGCCGGTATTCTTCTGATTGATAATGGCATCGATCGCGACGGCGGTCTTGCCCGTCTGACGGTCGCCGATGATCAGCTCGCGCTGGCCACGGCCGACCGGGACCATGGCGTCGATGGCCTTCAGACCAGTCTGGACTGGCTCGTCCACCGACTGACGAGCGATAACGCCCGGCGCCACTTTCTCGATCGGGGAGGTGCCCGATGCCTGGATCGGGCCCTTGCCGTCGATCGGGTTACCGAGCGCGTCGACAACGCGCCCGAGCAGCCCTTCGCCGACCGGCACCTCGAGGACGCGCCCGGTGCAGCGCACCCAGTCGCCTTCGGTCAGATGGGTGTAGTCACCCAGCACAACGGCGCCGACCGAGTCGCGCTCGAGGTTCAGCGCCAGCCCGAAGGCGTCGCCGGGGAACTCCAGCATCTCGTAATACTTGGCGTCCGACAGGCCGTGAACGCGCACGATACCGTCGGTCAAGCTGACGATGGTGCCTTCGGTCCGCGCCTCGGTCTGGAGATCGAGCTTCTCGATCTTTTGTTTGATGAGATCGCTGATCTCGGAAGGATTCAGTTGCATGGCGATGTCCCGTTCAGAATTGCAATGCTTGGGCCAGTTGCTGGAGCTTGCCGCGGACCGAGTCGTCGATGACCAGATCGCCGGCGCGAATCTCGATTCCGCCGATCAGCGAGCTGTCGGTCTCGACAGCGACGTCGACCTTGCCGCCGAAGCGCTTTGCGAGTGCGTCGGCGAGGGTTTTCTGCTCGGCGTCGGTGATGTCGAAGGCGCTGCGGATCAGGACGTGGCGTACGCCTTGATCGGCGATCCGACTGGCTTCGAAGAGTCTCGTAATCTCGGGAAGCGCCGCCAGCCTGCCGTTTTGTGCGAGCAATCGCAGTAGGTTGGCCGCCTCCGGCGGAAGACCATCACCGCAGACATCGAGCACGATGTCGCGGATGCGCTCGCGGGGGACGTTCGGGTTGGCAATCTGGTCAGCCATCAGCGGATCGGCGACGACTGTGGCCAACAGGTCGAGCGCCTGCGACCAAGCGTCCAACTGACCGACTTCCTTCGCGCGCTCGAACACAGCCTCCGCATAAGGCCGTGCGATAGTGGTGATGTCTCCGGCCATGGGCGGTCCTTAAAGCTGCTTGGCGAACGAATCGACGATGCTTTGATGCGTGCCGATGTCGATCTCCTTCTGAAGGATCTTCTCCGCAGCGGCGACCGCAAGCGCGGCGACGCGCTCACGAAGCTCTTCGCGGGCCCGATTGGCTTCTCGATCGATCTCGGCCTGCGCCGCCGCGATGACACGACCGCCTTCAGCGCGCGCGTCGTTTTTCGCCTCTTCGACGATCTCGGTCGCCCGCTTCTGGGCCTGACCGACGATCTCGGCTGCCGTGACTTTGGCGTCCTTAATCAGGACGAGCGCCTGCTGCTCACCCAGCGCTTTTTGCTGATGGCCACGCTCGGCGGCAGCCAGACCTTCGGCGATCTTCGCCTTGCGTTCCGCCAGGGCGGTCACAATCGGCGGCCAGATGTACTTCATGCAGAACCCGACAAACACCGCGAAGGCGATCATCTGGGCGAACAGCGTCAAATTGATATTCATAGCGTTGCCTCGTGCCTATGCCTCGTACCGCAGCGGAGTGTCGGGCGCATCGCCGCGACCCCGGCGGGAGCCGGATGGGTGTTAGGCAGCGAACATCAGATAGAGGCCCATCGCGATCGCGATGACAGGCAGCGCGTCGACAAGACCCATGACGATGAAGAATTGGGTGCGCAACATCGGGATCAGTTCGGGCTGACGGGCAGCGCCTTCCAGGAACCGACCGCCGAGGACACCGATACCGACGCCAGCGCCAACTGCGCCGAGGCCCAGCATAAGGCCGGCGCCGATGTACTTGATGGCTGCTGCGAACGCTTGTGCGACTTCGAGTTCCATGAGTTCCCCCAGGTTAAGGTGTTTGCGACTGGTGGTCGTTTAATCGACTGTCGCGGGTTGAAAGAAAAGTCGTGAATTGAGAAAGGGTTGTTTCAGCTCAAATCCTAAAAAATTCTAATGATGCTCTTGATGAGCCATGTCGAGATAGACAATGGTCAGCACCATGAAGATGAAGGCTTGAAGCGTGATAATCAGAATATGAAAGACCGCCCAGACGAATTGCAGCACACCGCCGGTGATATTGAGCACCATGCTACCGCCGTACAGTAAGGCGATCAGGATGAAGATCATCTCGCCGGCATACATGTTGCCGAAGAGACGCAGCGCGAGTGAAAGCGGCTTCGACAGGAGACTGATGCCTTCGAGCAACAGGTTTGCGGGCATACCCCACTTGCCAAACGGCTGAAGGGTTAATTCACCGAGGAATCCGCCGACGCCCTTCACCTTGAAGCTGTAATAAAGCACCAGGAAAAAGACCGTCAGGGCCATGCCGAATGTGGCATTTGGGTCGGTTGTCGGCACGACACGCAGAAACACATGATGCGGATCGGCGCCAAAGAGGGACATGAATTGCCCGAATGCCCAAGGGATCAGATCAACCGGAACCAGGTCCATCAGGTTCATCAGGAAGACCCAGACAAATATAGTCAGTGCCAAGGGGCCGACTAGCGGGTTCTTGGCGCTGAATGAGCCACGCACATTGTCTTCAACAAAATCCACAATCCATTCAACGAAGTTCTGTGCGCCGCCAGGCACGCCAGCCGTGACCTGTTCGGCTACGCGCCGGAAGAACCAGATAAAAAGATATCCGAGAAGAATCGAGAAGAACATGGTGTCGACGTTGATCGCCCAGAATCCCATCTCGGCGGCTTCGGCACTGGAATGTGCGAAACCAAACCCATGCTCCGGATGAACGCCGAGCGTCAGGTTGGTGAGATGATGCTGAATGTAAGCCTGGGAGGTGAGCGTTTCAGAAGAAGACATCAATCATTCTCACTTCGTGGTTTGTTCGGGCGTTTGGGCGGCGATCAGGATCGGAATGACCTGTACCGCCAGATAGGCACCAAGCAACGCCGGAAGAACAAGGTTCTCCAGCGTCACGAAAGCGATGGTAAACAAGCCAAGGATCAAGCCCACCTTCGCGATCTCGGCACCATAAATACGCATGACCAGGCGGCCAGGCTCTTGGGCGCGATATCGACGAAAGACCAGGGCTGCGAACAAGGTGTTGGCCACCAGACAAGAGCCGGCTCCGACGAGGACCGAAATGGCAACGGAGGCGCCAAAAAAGAGGGCGAATGCCACTAGGACCAGGCCAAAGATGATCTGGAAATTCAAGACCTTTTTGGCCTGGAAAACGTCCGGCTGATGCATCAGATCTTCATGATCGGGTTGAGCGCTGTGCTCACGGACGGCAAGTATAAGGGCACGCGCATATAGGGTCAACGCAGGGATGCCGATGCGCTCATTTGATATGGGCGAGAATGCCGTCGAGCTCGTCCAGACTGTTGTAGGCGATCACCAGCTTACCGGCCCCGCGATTGCCCTGCTGGATCTGCACGCGCGCACCGAGCTTGTCGGTCAGGTCGGTCTGAAGGCGGCGGATGTTCGGGTCGAGTTCGGGCTGATGTTCCTTCGCGCCCGTCGGCTCGCTGGACTGCTGGATACGCCGCACCAGCCGCTCGGTTTCACGCACCGAGAGCCCGCCGCGCACCACCTGTACGGCTGCATTGCTCTGGTCATGGTCATGTAGACCCAGCAAGGCGCGGGCATGGCCCATCTCCAGCAGACCCTTTTCGAGGTAGGCACGTACGTCGGGGTTCAGATCCAGCAGACGCAGCAGGTTGGTCACCATCGAGCGCGACTTGCCCAGTGCGTCGGCGATCTGTTGGTGGGTCAGACTGAACTCTTTGAGCAGACGCTCCAGGGCGCCGGCCTCTTCCAGCGGGTTGAGATCGGCACGCTGAATATTCTCGATCAATCCGATCGCCAGCGCCGCCTGCTCGTCGACCTCCCGCACCACCACCGGGATCTCGGCCAAACCGGCCTGCTGGCAGGCGCGCCAGCGTCGTTCCCCGGCGATGATCTCGTAGCCGTCTGTGGCAAGAGGACGCACCACGATGGGCTGAATCACGCCCTGCGCGAGAATGGAGTCCGCCAGCTCGCGCAGCGCGTCCGGATCGAAATCGTGGCGCGGCTGGTAGCGACCGGGCCGGATGCACTCCAACGGAAGGCGCGTGATGCGCTCGCCTCCAGCCTCGGCCCCCACCGG
>JBGSKP010000177.1:0-7738 GCA_041741175.1 Thiocapsa sp.
GGCGCGCGCCAGAAGCAGCGTGTTCATCTGCTCGGCCAGGGCGCAGCCCAGTGCCCCGAGACAGAACAGGGCGAGGCCGCCGCCGATAGTGGCACGTCGGCCGAGCATGTCCGAGGCCGGCCCGATCACCAACTGGGCCAGCGCAAAGACGGCCAGATAGACGGTGACGCTGAGCTGAGCCAGCTCGATCGTCGAATCCAGGTCCCGCGCGATCGCCGGCAGGCTCGGCAGATACATGTCGATCGCAAAGGGCGTGAGCCCGGAGAGCAACCCCAGCGTCAACAACATCGTTAGACGGATCTGCATGAGCCCTCCAGGCGCCGCAGCCGGCCCATTCGCCGGAGTGCTCAGGGTAACGGCCGCGGCGCTTCAGGGCCAGTCCCCCGGATACCGTCCCGCCCAGTACCGTACTGCCGGCGTCGCCGGGCAGCGGCACCCCAGATCGCAACTGTGTTCAGTGTCGGGATGAACGCATTCCAGCTTAGCGACAACGAGCTGACCCTGCTGCAACGCGCCGACACCGCCCTCTATCCGGCTAAACAGCGCAGGCGCAACCAGGTCGCCACGGGCGCGCCGACCTGACGGCCTCGACGGATCAGACGCAGATCGGCCGTGTCCGCATGGCGCTGCGCGGTTGTGTCGCCTGGCACGGGTTCTTACAATCCCAAGCAGGTCGCTTTCCACTGCCCATCCACGGAACCATACCTATGCAACGCCGCCAACTTCTGCAGGGCGCCGGCATCGCGGGGATTCTCTCCTCGGGGATTGCACCGGCGATCGTCAAGGCACAGACACCGATCCGCTGGCGCCTGGCCTCGAGTTTTCCCAAGTCTTTGGATACGGTGTATGGCGCGAGCGAGGCGTTTGCCGCTCATGTCGCCGATGCCACCGGGGGCAATTTCATCATCTCGGTCCATCCGGCCGGGGAACTGGTGCCGGCGTTCGGCGTTGTGGACGCGATCCAGCAGGGCACCGTGGAATGCGCTCACACGGCCCCCTATTATTTCTTCGGCAAAGACGAGACCTTTGCGCTCGATTGCGCGGTGCCCTTCGGGATGACCTCTCGTGCGATGACGGCCTGGATGTACGAGGGCAATGGTCTGGAGCTGCTGCGCGAGTTTTACGCGAACTACCAGATCGTCAACTTCCCATGCGGCAATACCGGGGCCCAGATGGGCGGTTGGTACCGCAACGAGGTCAAATCGGTGGCCGATCTGGACGGGCTGAAGTTCCGCGTCGGCGGTTTCGGCGGCCGCGTGCTCGGCAAGCTCGGCGTCGTCGCGCAAAACCTTCCTGCCGGCGAAATTTACCAGGCGCTGGAGAAGGGCACGATCGATGCGACCGAATGGATCGGACCCTACGACGACCTGCGCCTCGGGCTGCACAAAGTCGCCAAATACTATTACTATCCGGCCTGGTGGGAAGGCAGCACCCAGTTTTCGCTCTACATCAACGCCGAGCAGTGGAACAGCCTGTCCAAGGAATATCAGAGCATCGTCATGACGGCCGCCGCGGCAGCGCATTCCGGATGTCAGGCGCGTTACGATGCACGCAACCCCGCCGCACTAAAGCAACTGGTGGCAGAAGGCACCAAGCTCGTGCGCTTTCCCAAGGATGTCATGGATGCCGCATTCAATGCGTCGCGCGAGGTCTATGCCGAGTTGGACGAGGCCAATCCACGCTGGCGCAAGGTCTTCTCCGACTACAGGCGTTTTCAGGCAGAACAGGTGCAGTGGGATGCCGTGGCGGAAAGCAACTATGCCCAATACCTTGGGGCACAGAAGCTGTAGAAGACACCCGAGTCGTGGGTCGTTCTCAGCCTTCCTTACTCGGACATCCTGCATCATGGCGCCGACGTCGATGACGCGGCGCTGCAGGGTGGAGACGCGCAGTACAGTCCCGCAGCGGAAGTGCGCCAAGCCGGTTCCTGTCCGCGTTCGCCCAAATCCGCCAGATCCGCTGCGATGAACGGCCTGCTGCGTCTTTCCGGCGTCATTGATTCGATCAGTCGGTTCTTCGGTCGCCTCATCATCTGGCTGGTGCTGGCAGCAACCCTGATCAGCGCGGCGAATGCCATCTCCCGCAAGCTGTTCAATATCGGATCCAATGCCTTCCTGGAGATCCAATGGTATCTGTTCGCCGCCGTCTTCCTGCTCGGTGCCGGCTATACCTTTCTGAAGGACGCCCATGTGCGCGTGGATGTGGTCGCGAATCGGCTGTCTATGTCCACGCGCATCCTGATCGACATCCTCGGCATCCTGGTGTTTTTGCTGCCGCTGTGCTGGTTCATGAGCGTCTTCTCCTGGCCGATCCTGGTGCAGGCTTACCAGTCCGGCGAGGTCTCGTCGAACTCCGGCGGGCTGATCCGCTGGCCGGTCTATGCACTGGTCCCCGCCGGTTTCACGCTGCTCGGACTGCAAGGGATCTCGGAGCTGATCAAACGGGTGGCCTTTCTGCGCGGCCTTGGACCGAACCCATTGGTGAAGGAGACACCTGATGACATCCCGCTGATCCCGACGCCCATCACCACCACGGGCAAACCTGTCATCGGCACGACCGAACAGGGCGTCGATCCGGCGGCACGATGATCGAATTCTTCGCGGCCCACAGTCCCGAACTCATGTTCGGGTCGCTTGTTGTCTTCCTCCTGTCCGGCTTTCCCGTGGCCTTCTCGCTAGCCGCCTGCGGACTCCTGTTCGGTTTCATCGGCATCGAGCTGGGGCTGATCCCGCCAAGCCTTTTCCAGGCGCTGCCGCTGCGGGTCTTCGGCATCATGCAGAACGAGACCCTGCTGGCGATTCCCTTCTTCACGCTGGTGGGTCTGATCCTGGAGCGCAGCGGGATGGCCGAGGATCTGCTCGATACGGTCGGCCAGGTATTCGGCCCCGTGCGCGGCGGACTGGCCCTGACGGTCATCCTCGTCGGCACCCTGTTGGCGGCCACGACAGGTATCGTGGCGGCCTCGGTCATCTCGATGGCACTGATTTCGCTGCCGATCATGCTGCGCTATGGCTATCACCCGGCGCTCGCAACCGGCGTCATCACCGCATCGGGTACGCTGGCTCAAGTGGTTCCGCCTTCTCTGGTGCTGATCGTGCTAGCCGATCAGCTCGGCCGCAGCGTGGGCGATCTCTACAAGGGCGCGTTCATCCCGGCCATGCTGCTGGTGGGTCTCTATGTGCTCTACATTATCGCCCTGTCGATCCTGAAGCCGGCGCTGGTACCCGCGCTGCCGCCGGAAGCGCGCACCTGCCGCGAGCCGGACGGGCGCTCGGGTCTGCGCTCGCTGGCGGTGTTCGGAATCGCGATGGTCGCCATCGCCATGGCCTTCGGACAGTCTTATGGTGGGCTCATGAGCCTGCTGCGGGGCACGGAAGTCACGGCGGCGCGCGATGCCGTCATCGTCGTTTCGATGATGTTCGGTGCACTGCTGGCGATGGTGCTGGCGGTCTTGAATCGGCTGCTCGGCCTCGGCCTACTCTCGCGGATCACCGAGCGCGTGACTTTCGTCCTGATCCCGCCGCTCGCACTGATCTTCCTGGTGTTGGGCACCATCTTTCTCGGCGTGGCCACACCAACCGAAGGCGGCGCATTGGGCGCGGTCGGCGCCATGCTGATCGCCGTTGCCCGGCGTAAGCTGACATTCGCGCTGTTCAAGCAGGCGCTGGAATCCACCGCGCGGCTGTCCTGCTTCGTGCTCTTCATCCTGATCGGCTCGACCATCTTCAGTTTCACCTTCACCGCCGTAGACGGTCAGGCGTGGGTCGAACACCTCTTCGATCAACTGCCCGGCGGTCAGCTCGGCTTCCTGGTGTTCGTCAACATCATGGTCTTTCTGCTGGGCTTCTTTCTCGATTTCTTCGAGATCGCCTTTATCCTAGTGCCGCTGCTGGTCCCGGTGGCCAACAAACTGGGCATCGATCCGGTTTGGTTCGGCATCCTGCTCGCGATGAACCTGCAGACCTCCTTCCTGACGCCGCCCTTCGGTTTCGCGCTGTTCTATCTGCGCAGCGTCGCACCGAAACAGGCCTACATCGACCGGGTGACCCATCGGCGTATTGAAGGGATCCGCACCGTCGATATCTACCGCGGATCCGTCGCCTTCGTGCTGATTCAGATCACCATGATCGTTGCTTTGATCGCCTTCCCGGAGCTCGTGACCTTCAGCCTTGAGAAGCCGCTCGATGTTGATCTGGATCAGATCCGCATCGAGGTCCAGGGCGGCAGCGACGGCTGGGGCCAGCCCGGCAGCGGCGATGACTGGGGCAAGGATTCCGGTGCTGCTGATTCCGGAAACACCGCGGATCCGAACCGTCCGGACAACCAGTCCGGCTGGTAGCCACTTTGTCATCACCCCCTGATCTTGAGGACTGAACCCGTGAAGCTGACGCTCGGCCTGACCCTGCTCCTGTTTCCGGCGCTCGTCGCCGCCACCACACCGATCGAGGTCGGCACGCCCCTGCCCGCGCTGACGCTGAAAGACCAGCACGATGCGTCGCACATACCCTGAATGCGCAAACCAAGGCGGTGATCTTCAGCGCCGAACGGGATGTGTCGAGCTTGGTCGAGACCGCCCTGGACGACCAGACCACGGCGAGCCTGGATGCCGCCGGCATCCTGTACATTGCCGACATCAGCGCCATGCCGGGCATCATCACCACGGTCATCGCCCTGCCGAAGATGCGCAAGCGGCCCTATCCGATGCTGCTCGGGCGCAGCCCGGAGGAGACGGCCATGCTGCCGCGCGAAGCGGGCAAAATCACCTTGATCGAGGCCGATGCTGGAAGCGTCACCGCCGTTCGCTACCTCGCCGACGCGCCGGCCCTGCGCAGTGCGCTCAGGCTTGCGCCCTAGACCTGGACGCGCCGAGGTACAACTGGGTGCGCAGGTCGACGTGATCGCCTGATGGCGGAATTCGCCGGTTACTTCGGATGCTTCCTCGCCGCACTGGGATCCGCCAGCGTGCTGCCGCAGCAGTCCGAAGCCCTGCTGGTTGCACTGCTGCTCGCCGACGCCTATGCACTCTGAGCACTGTTGACGGTCGCGACCGTCGGCAACGTCCTGGGCGCGGTGGTGAACTGGTCCCTCGGGCGCGGCCTGGCGCGCTACGCTCACCGACGCTGGTTTCCGGTCAGCGCGCCCCGGTTAGCGCAGGCACAGCGATTCTATCGACGCACCGGCCGTTGGTCGTTGTTGTTGAGCTGGAACACCAGGTTATCGAGGATTAATCTTTGCACCGCGTTGGGGGCATCATGCATTTCGCCGACCGTTTAGTCTGGGCAGTCATCATCGTCATCGCGGATACCCTGGCCTTCGCGATTCCTCTCGCAGCGCTTCTGCTCGCCTACGTCCTGATTGCCCGTCCACCCTGGTTCCGGGACTGGGTCGAGAAGATCTACCGCGCGGACCCTCGCTAACCGGCTGCCGCATGCGATCAAGACCGGGGACGGCACCGGGACTTCGGGGGCACATAGGGCAAGCCGATCGACGGTATTCGGTCCTCATCGGCGTCATCCGCCCTCCCCCGCACCCCCATCCAACCGGGCCACACCCGGCTGCGACTCACGACGCTTGACCGACATCGGCAGAGCCGAGGGCTAAGCGATGATTCTCGCACTCAAACGCGCCTTGGCCGGTCGTATCGATCGGCATATGCACTGTGCCCTCGGTTACCGCTACTCGGTGCTGTGCTCAGAACATCGCGTGCGAGTTGTGTATGTATTTGGTGAGCTCGACGTACTGGGCATTCATCCGGCGCAGAATGTCCTGACTGACCTCGACGATGTTCTGCATGACCCGGTAGACGAGCCAGGGGTCATCCGACATCAGCGATTCGAATGCATCGCGCTCCACGCTGCACACCTGAGTCTTGCCGATCGAGCGCAGGGTCGCGGTGTGGGGGCGACCGCTGATGAAGCCCATCTCGCCGGCCAGATCGCCGGTACGCAAGACGTGGATAGTGGTGAAATCGCCCTTTCCCAGATCGCGCGTGACCGCGATTCCCCCCTCGACGAGGATGTGCAGGCTGTTGTCGCTGTTGCCCTCGGCGATGAGAATCTCGTGATCCTCGAGCCTGCGGCAATAGGAGATACCGGCCAGCATGCGGACCTGCTCGTCGTTCAGTCCGTTGCTCAGGGGTGACCGTCGCAGATAGGAGAAGTCGGCCTCGGCGCTCATCATCGGTGTCCTCGCTCAGGTGGTTGGAGAGCGGGCAAGAGAATAACCATACCGTTTACCAGGGTGCATTGCGCTTTCGCATTCGGCTGCATCTCCACATAGCGTCTTGTTCGAGGACGTGCGCGTCGTCGACGGGACGTCCGAGCACCTGTCCGAGCCGGTTCAGGTCTTGGTGATCGGCTACGCCATCGCGCGCATCGCGCCCAACCCCATCACGCCGCCGCCCGAGCTGGCGCTGACCCGCATTGAAGGCGGTGGCCGCACCCTGATGCCTGGGCTGATCGATGCCAATACCCCCATCATGCTTGCAACCCTGCGCCGCTTGCGCCGGGCGACGATCGTATCGGCGACCCCGCAGGCGCCGTCGCCGTCTGCACCCTGTCGAGCCGCGATCTGATCGGACCGCTGGCCACACTGCCGGGTGTGGCGATCACCGGACGGCTGGTGACCGTCAATCTGGGGATCGAGCGGATGGTGACGCCCAACGCGGGTAACCCCGCGATTCGCGTCCTGGTCCCGTGCGGAGCCGACTCGCTGATCTGTCACACCGCCCGAGGGGTCCGAGCGCTCCTGGAGAACGTGTCGCGCCTGGTCGACGCATCATTGCCCCCACGGGCATCCGCCAGTCCTCGCCAATCTCCCCGTGGTGCGGATCGAGCGTTTTGGGTCGCCATGTGGTCCTGGTTGATGCGACCGGCGTCCACCGTGGTCCTCGGCGGCAAGATCCTCGATCGCGCACGGAACCACACGACGCATTGTCGCTCCCGAGAGCCGGGGGCTGCCGAACTCACGTTTCGGTCCGCCGACGAGCGACTCCCCGCATGATCGAATGCGGACGGCTCGCTCGGGTGGCGATAGCCGGGCTCCTTATCCGATCGGCTCCGGAGTGACGCCGCCCGGCGAAGTCGATGCCGAGGACGTCCTTCTCGCGCACGCCGACGATGCGCCCCTCGCCGACCACCCAATGGGGGTTGACCGCCCACCGCGGCGAGCCATCCCCAGCCATCTCCGTTCGACGCCGTGGATTGCGCTTTAGACGCGGCATAGCGTTCGGGGATGCCGATCGCCTCCGGATCGCGATTCAGCAGGCCGGTCGCTTCGGCCGCTGCACTTGGGGAGCTTAGCAGCGGGCTCGGTTCCGGAGAGCCGTTTAGACACGGTGTCCCCGAGCGACACCGCGGTCCGGAGTCGCGCTTCAAACATAAAGCGGCTGGCCGGCGTGCGCGAGATTCCCGGGCCTCGCGACTCGTGGCCCTCCCATGCCGCATCCCAGCGCTCGTCGGGCGGGATATCTTTGGCGCGTGGGGAAGGCCACGTATGCCGGGCGCCGTTCCACTTCCCCCAGGTGTCGGTTCCTCCAAACCGGGGGCGTCACGTCCCCGGAGGTAGAGGCGTCATGCCCCCGACCCGTCATTTGAACCGTCAGTGAATCGACGTCGTCGTGCGCGACCCCCGCGTGTCGAATGACACCTCGAAACGCAGACCCGATCCGACGCGCCCGATTCCGCCCGTCCGGGGGCCCGGCGTGCGGGCCCTGACCCGGGCCGCCACGCAGGGCATC
>JBGSKP010000178.1:0-2730 GCA_041741175.1 Thiocapsa sp.
TACGGCTATCTCGACGGCGCCGATACCGGGATCGCCAACACCAACGTCGCCGAGCTTTACTACCGCTTCGCCGCCAACGACTTCCTCGCCCTCACCGCCGACATCCAGTACATGGCCGACGCCTACGACACCGGCGAGGACGTCGAGGGCTGGATCTTTGGGCTGCGCCTGGTGGCGGAACTCTGATGACACCGCGATGAAACCGCGTCCGGTGGCGTCATGTCCTCTTGTCGGGTTATTCCACCTTGCGGACATGAACGAGCGCCGGCGTCGAGGCGGTTTCATGATTCAAAAATCAAAGTTCTGAACCGCGTCGCGCCGAGGCTGCTCTTGGGCGCGGGGGCCCAGAGCACCTCGGAGCGCGTCTCATGGGGAACGCGGTTCAGTGGCGGTTCAGTTGCGAACTGCCGGGATGGCCGCATGCCTACTGTATCGACCCACAGCCGACATCAGACTATCGCATGACCCAGCCCGCCCTGCGCTTTTCGTTCGACAATAGCTATCGGCGCCTTCCCGATCGCTTCCATGCACGCTTAACTCCGACGCCCGTCACGGCGCCCGGCTTGATCAAACTGAACGCGGCCCTGCTTGAAGAGCTCGGTCTCGATCCATCCTCGACCGCGCCGGAGACGACTGCACGCCTGTTCGCCGGCAATGAGATCCCCGTAGGCGCCGACCCGCTCGCCATGGCCTATGCCGGCCATCAGTTCGGCAACTTCGTGCCGCAGCTCGGCGATGGTCGCGCAATCCTGCTCGGCGAGGTCATCGACCGAACGGGGCAACGTCGCGATATCCAACTCAAGGGCGCCGGACAAACCCCGTATTCGCGCAATGGCGACGGGCGCGCGGCGCTCGGACCCGTCCTGCGCGAATATATCCTGGCCGAGGCCATGCACGCGCTCGGGATTCCGACCACCCGTGCGCTCGCAGCCGTCACGACCGGCGAGCCGGTCTATCGCGAGACTATCCTGCCCGGCGCGATCCTGACCCGCGTCGCGAGCAGCCATATCCGCGTCGGGACCTTCCAGTATTTCGCCTCGCGCGGCGACACCGAGGCCGTGCGACATCTCGCCGATCACGTCATCGCCCGTCATTTCCCGCAAGCCGCCGGGTCAGACTCGCCCTACCTCGCACTGATCGAAACCGTCCTGGAGCGACAGGCCGCCTTGGTGGCCGCCTGGATGCACGTCGGCTTCATCCACGGCGTGATGAACACCGACAACATGGCGATCTCCGGAGAAACGATCGACTATGGGCCCTGCGCCTTCATGGACACCTATGACCCCGCCACCGTCTTCAGCTCGATCGACCGCGGCGGACGTTACGCCTACGGCAATCAGCCGGCGATTGCCCAGTGGAACCTCGCCCGCTTCGCCGAGACCCTGCTGCCTTTGGTCGACGGGGCATCGGATGCCGCGATCCAACAGGCAACCGACCTGATCCGCAGCTTCTTCGGTCGCTACGAAGCGCACTGGATGGCCGGCATGCGACGCAAGCTCGGCCTCGCCTCCAGCGAGCCGGGCGATATCGATCTCATACACGAGATGTTGGACGCCATGAAGACATCGGGCGCCGACTTCACCCTGACCTTCCGACGCCTTTGCGACGCGGCCGCGGATGCACAGGCGGATACCGGCGTACGCGATCTGTTTGCGGATCGGCAAGCCTACGACGCCTGGGCCGCGCAGTGGCGCGCGCGTCTCGAACGGGACCCTCAAACCCCCGCCGAGCGCGCCGAGCGTATGCGCCACACCAATCCGGCGGTCATCCCACGCAACCATCGTGTCGAGCAGGCGCTCAAGGCTGCAGTCGAAGATGGTGATTTCATACCCTTCGAGGAGATCCTCTGCATCCTTGAACACCCCTTCGAGGATCGTCCTGAGCTTGCGGGATATACCGAGCCGCCGCAGGAAGATGAACGCGTGTTGAGGACCTTTTGTGGGACCTGACCACCCCCTTGACAGCGGGCAGGCTGCGCCATATTCTTAATAACAACGATTCGCATTTAAAAACCACCTCACGCGGAGTACTGGTCATGCCGAGAGAATCCCTGTCCGATAGCCCGAGTCATCGTGCACAGTCTGCCGCCGCAATGCGCGCGGATCTTCCGCGGATCGACAGCAACGCTCTGCTGCGCGGCAACAACCTACTGCTGATCGATCACGCAGGCGATCGTTACATCCTTCGAATGACGCGCAACAACAAATTGATCTTGACGAAATAGGCGAGCGCACGCGTCCGGGCGCGCAAGACTCAGGGACGACCGGACCGACGACGACTCTTCCACCAGAGTGCCAGTCCGGTCAGACCCATGATGTAGCCGATGCCGCCGAGGATGTCCTGGAAACGGATCCGATCCTCCGCGACAACGAGCTGCTCGCGCAACGGGCGAATCTGGCGCGCGACAGCGCGCTCGATCGTTGCCTCCAACGCGGGATCCAGGATCGCAACCGGCGTTGGCAGTGTGGACGACGCATCGGTCTCGACGATGACGGACAGGTCGCTCCGATCAGGTCTTTCGGCTTCTCGGGCGATCGCCCCTCCGGACCCGAAGCCGGCCGCCAGCTCGGCCGCGGGGAGTCGCCACTCGGCCTCATGACCGTCGCCCGTGATGGCGAGGATCAGATGATCGACGGGCGCCTTTGCCGTATAGACGAACTTGCCCTCGCCGTCCGGCCCCAGCTCGGCCAGCACCGCGCCATCGCCGTCACGAACTTCGATTCGCGCACC
>JBGSKP010000179.1:0-11679 GCA_041741175.1 Thiocapsa sp.
GGCGGCGCACCTCGCGGCTGCGGCCTTCGCGCAGGACGACGTGGAACCAGCGATTCGCACCCGTGCCGCCGCGTTCGGTGACCGCATCGAACTTGGCGAGCCCGTCTTCCAGCTCGATGCCGGCGGCCAGTCGCTCCAGCGTCCCCGCGGGGACGTTGCCGAGGATTCGCACCGCATACTCGCGCTCGACCTCGCGTGAGGGATGCATCAGCCGGTTGGCCAGCTCGCCATCGGTGGTGAAGAGGATGAGGCCCGAGGTGTTGATGTCGAGCCGGCCGACCGCGATCCAGCGGCCCTCTTTGGGTTTGGGCAGACGACGAAAGACGGTCGGGCGCTCTTCGGGATCGCGACGGGTGACCAGCTCTCCTTCGGGCTTGTGGTAGGCGATGACTTGGGGGCGTGTGTCGCGTCGCGATTTCAGCTTGAAGTCCTGGCCGTCGATCCGGATCCGATCCCGGCTGCCGACCCGATCGCCGAGTTTGGCCAGCTCCCCGTTGACGCGGATCCGGCCCTCGCTGATCCAGCCCTCGATGGTACGGCGCGAAGCCAGTCCCGCGTCGGCGAGAACCTTCTGAAGCCGGACGGGCTCCTCGGGTGGCGATGGCGGTGGCGGCGAGCTTCGGTCGGTTCTCATGACGGGGTCTCAGGTTAAGCGGTCAGACAAAAGTCGGAAACCAGCACCGCAAAGACGCAATGGATGCGCAGAAAAACAGAGTGATGGATGGCGATCCGCCTGGGATCATACATCAGAGTCGACTCGAGCCTTGTCGTCCCCGACCTCACCCACGTCGGGGCTCGGCTCGTCGAGCGCCAACGCTTCGTCGATCATGAAGTCCGGTTCGCGGATCTGCGCGAGGGTCGGCAGCTCGTTGAGCGAACGCAGGCCGAAGTAATCCAGAAACTTGCGTGTGGTCGCGTACAGAGCCGGTCGACCGGGGACATCGCGATGGCCAACCACCCGAACCCACTCGCGCTCGGTCAGGGTCTTCACGATCTGGGTGCTGACGGCTACCCCGCGGATATCCTCGATTTCACCTCGGGTGATGGGCTGACGATAGGCAATCAGTGAGAGTGTCTCAAGCAGTGCGCGCGAATAGCGCGGCGGGCGCTCGTCCCAGAGGCGCGCGACCCAGGGGGCGACGCTGGCACGCACCTGCGTGCGCCAGCCACCGGCGATCTCGATGATCTCCAGACCGCGCTCGGCGTAGTCCGCCCGCAGATCATCGATCGCGCCGAGCAGATCGGTACGGTTCGGTCGCTCCTCCTCGGCAAAGAGCGCCAGCAGCTGGTCGAGTGTCAACGGCCCACCCGCCGCGACCAGGGCGGCCTCGACGATCAGCTTAAGCGGTGGCCGGCTCATCCGGTACCTCGGCGGCCGTTGCCTCGCGCAGCCGGACATGGATGGGTGCGTAAGCCTCGGTCTGGACCAACTCCAGCACCGACGACTTGATCAGCTCCAACAGCGCCAGAAAACTCACCACGACGCCCTGTCGACCCTCGGTGACCTCGAATAGGTCGGTAAAGGCCAGAAATCCGCCATCGCGCAGACGCTCAAGCACCCACGACATGCGCTCGCGCAGCGACAGCGACTCGCGCTCGACACGATGACGGGTGAACAGATCGGCGCGGGCCATGATCTCGTGCATCGCCAGGAGCAGCTCGCGTAGATCGACATCCGGAGGCACGCGCTGGACATGGCCGGGCGGAACCTCCACCCGGGTTGCGAAGACATCGCGCTCCAGGCGGGGGAGCGCATCCAGGTCTTGGGCGGCCTGTTTAAAGCGTTCGTATTCCTGAAGACGATGGATCAGCTCGGCTCGCGGATCCACGCCATCCTCCTCCGCTGCCTGCACGCGCGGCAGCAGCATCCGGGATTTGATCTCGGCGAGCATGGCCGCCATCACCAGATACTCGGCGGCCAACTCAAGACGCAGCTCGGTCATGAGGTCGACGTACTCGATGTATTGGGTGGTGATAGCCGCGATCGGGATGTCCAGGATATCCAGGTTCTGACGCTTGATCAGATAGAGCAACAGATCCAGCGGCCCTTCGAAGGCGTCGAGGAAAACCTCGAGCGCATCCGGCGGGATATAGAGATCCACCGGCAGGGTCAGGAACGGCAGGCCCCGCACCATCGCGAATGGCGCCGCCTCAAGCGGCATCTCATGCTGCTGCCCCGGCGGCGGCTGCCGGCCCGCACCCTCTTCCGCCATACTCACATCCCCAAACGATTCAATGTCCTAAACCACGCTACACCGTCGCCAACTGAGGGCTGCGAGGCCGAGAGCACCTCGAGCCAACCCAGGAACGCCACGCGCGGTTTAGCTCATGACCAACGACATGGCGTGCCGGACCTCTTCAAGCGTCTCGTGCGCAACGTCACGCGCACGCTCGCAGCCATCGTTGATGACGTTGCGAATCAGCTCGGGCTGGGCGGTATACTCCAGGGCGCGTTGCTGAATCGGCATCAGCTCGGCCAGCACACCGTCGATCACGGGCTGCTTGCATTCCAGACAACCGATCCCGGCGGAGCGGCAACCCTGCTGCGCCCAGTCGCGGACCTGAGCGTTCGAGTAGACCAGATGGAACTGCCAGACCGGGCACTTCTCCGGATCGCCCGGATCGGTGCGACGCACCCTTGCCGGGTCGGTCGGCATGGTCCGTAGCGCCTTCTCGATATCGCGCGGATCGTCGCGCAGGGCGATGGTGTTGCCGTAAGACTTGGACATCTTCTGGCCATCGAGCCCCGGCATCTTCGATGCCTTGGTGAGCAGCGGCATCGGTTCGGGCAGGATGATGCGCCCGCCTCCTTCGAGATAGCCGAGCAGACGCTCGCGATCGGCCAGGGTGATGTTCGGTTGCCCTTCCAGGAGCGCATGGGCGACCTTCAGCGCCTCTTGATCGCCTTGTTCCTGATAGCTGCGCCGCAGCCGATCGAAGAGCTTGGCGTTCTTCTTGCCCATCTTTCGCTTGGCCTCTTCCGCCTTCTCCTCGAAGCCGGACTCGCGACCGTAGATGTGATTGAAGCGCCGCGCGACCTCGCGCGTCAGCTCGACATGAGCAACCTGATCCTCGCCGACCGGAACCTGCCCGGCCTTGTACATGAGGATATCCGCGCTTTGAAGCAGCGGATAGCCGAGGAAGCCGTAGGTCGCAAGATCGCGCTCCTTGAGCTTCTCCTGCTGGTCCTTGTAGCTTGGTACCCGCTCCAGCCAACCCAAGGGCGTAATCATGGAGAGCAGCAGATGCAGCTCGGCATGCTCGGGCACGCGTGACTGGATGAAGAGTGTTGCCGAGCCCGGATTGATCCCGGCCGCCAACCAGTCGATCACCATCTCGCGGGTGCTCGTCGGGATGATCGAAGGA
The DNA here is from genome assembly GCA_041741175.1 of Thiocapsa sp. GTDB lineage: Bacteria > Pseudomonadota > Gammaproteobacteria > Chromatiales > Chromatiaceae > Thiocapsa. Next base: position 3,367 of record JBGSKP010000179.1, read on the forward strand.
TCCTCGTAGTGCGTCGTCAAGGCATGCCAGTCGGCGACGAAGAAAAAACACTCGTACTCGTGCTGCAGCTCCAACCAGTTCTTCAGGACGCCGTGATAGTGCCCCAGGTGAAGACGTCCCGTGGGACGCATCCCGGAGAGGACGCGCGAGTGGTGTGCGGAGACGGAAGTCAAGGTTTAGCAGCCTCGTATCAGACGAAGAAGAGCTCTCGCACGATCGCCGAGCCGGGGAGCAGGCCCACTACCCCGGTAACGATCGGAAGCAGGACGGTGCTCAAGAGTCCGGTGATCAGCAGTGCCAGCAGAATGATCAAACCGAAGGGCTCCAGCCGCGAGAACAGTGCGGCGAGCTGCGGCGGCAGCATGGCGTTGAGCACACGACCGCCGTCAAGCGGCAGAAGCGGAACCAGATTCAGCACCATCAGGAAAACGTTAATCAGAATCCCGGCTGCCCCCATGTAAACCAGCGGCAACGCGACCCACTGACTCACGGGCAGCAGGATGATGCCCAGCTTGATCATGCCGCCCCAGAACAGCGCCATCAGCAGGTTCGCACCGGGTCCGGCGACGGCCACCAGGGCCATGTCGCGACGCGGATGGCGCAGGTTGCGCCAGTCGACCGGAACCGGCTTCGCCCAACCGAATAAAAATCCCACAAGAAAAAAGCTTGCAAGCGGTACCAGAATGGTACCGATCGGATCGATATGTTTGATCGGGTTGAAGGTCACGCGCCCAAGCATCAAGGCCGTGCGATCGCCGAGCCGGCTGGCGACCCAGCCGTGAGCCGCCTCGTGGACGGTGATCGCGAACAGGACCGGGATGACGAGAACGGCGAGGAGTTGAAGTGAGTTCAGTGCGTCCATCGCGGCATTATACGCACCCAACCCCGGCGCGGTGGCTCATTCCTCAAACTGACTCGCATCGCCCTTACCGACACGCACCACACTCGGCGGATCCGCCATCATGTCAACCACGGTGGTCGGCTCCAGACCACAAAAGCCGCCATCGATAATCAGATCGACATGTTTGTCAAGCCGCTCCCGCATCTCCTCGGGGTCGGTGAGCGGCTGGTCCTCGCCCGGCATGATCAGGGTCGTACTCAGGATGGGCTGGTCGAGCTCACCCAGCAGGGCGCGACAGACCTCATTGTCGGGGACGCGGATACCGATCGCCTTGCGCTTGGGATGCAGCAGCCGCCGCGGGACCTGCTTGGTGGCTTCGTGGATGAAGGTGTAGGGGCCGGGCGTCAGGCTCTTGAGCAACCGAAACGCCTGATTGTCGATTTTGGCGTAGGTCGTGATCTCGGACAGATCGCGACAGACCAGGGTGAAGTTGTGCTTATCGTCAAGCCGGCGGATCCGCCGGATCCGCTCCATCGCGGACTTCTCGCCGATCTGACAGCCCAGGGCGTAGGAGGAATCCGTCGGATAGAGAATCACGCCCCCCTCCAGCAGGATCTCCACCGAGCGGCGGATCAGGCGTGTTTGCGGATTGGCAGGATGGATTTGGAAAAACTGCGCCATCGCGGGCCCTCAACCGACCGCAGCACGAGCGGCAGCGCCGGAGGGCGACGCGTCGAACTCGGGCCAGTCGCGCCAGATCGGCGTACAAACGGCAGGCAGCGCGGGCAGCCGTCCCAGATCGATCCAGGGGTTTTCCGGACCGTGATAGTCCGATCCAGCGGAGGCGAGCAAGCGCTGATCACGCGCGAGCGTTCCGAAGGTGAAGACCTCGTCGCGGCTGTGGCTGCCCGACACCACCTCAATCCCCACCCCGCCGCACTCGCGGAACTCGCCGATCAACTTCAGCAAACGGGTTCGTGTGAGCTTATAGCGCGCCGGATGGGCGATCACCGCCTGTCCGCCGGCTGCGGTGATCCAGCCTGTCGCCTGCTCAAGCGTTGCCCACTCGCCGCTCACGTGTCCGGGCCGGCCGGTGACCAGATAGCGATTGAACACATCGCGCAGGTCTTTGGCCAGACCCCGCGCCACCAGAAAGCGGGCAAAATGTGTCCGCCCGATCAGACGCCCGTTTGAATACGCCTTCGCGCCTTCGTAGGCGCCCTCGATTCCCTGCCTGGCCAGGCGGCGCCCGATCTCCTGCGCCCGCCAGCCGCGATAGTCGATCAGTCGACTCAGCCCCTCTTGAAGATCCGCATGATCCGGATCGACATTCAAGCCGACCAGATGAATGGTACGACCGCCCCAGGTCACCGAGATCTCGACACCTGCGATCAGCTCGATCCCCAGCTCCTGCGCCGAGACCCGCGCCTGCGCCAGCCCCTCGGTCGTATCGTGATCGGTTAAAGCAATCACCTGAACGCCGCAGGCGCAGGCGCGCCGCATCAAGGCATCGGGCGTCAGCGTACCGTCGGACGCGGTGGAATGGCTATGGAGGTCTGGGCTTTGCATGCTGGTCCTAGTCTAACCCATGCCTCGGGTAAGCGTGAGGTCACGCGCGAGACGGGGATGGGATGTCTTGCTATTCTTGTCTGAGTGGCGTTCGCCCCGCACGCTTGCAACAGTCTCGGCGAGGCACCAGACCATTCGGCAGGGCGATCGATTGGCCCGCGATTGCATTGACTCCCGTTGCCAGGATGATCCAGACCATGCTTCCAAAGGTCGACCTCAGTGATATTGCTGACGAGCTCAAGACACTCGGGGAGGAGATTCAACGCGCCTACGACGACGCTCCGGAAGCCCTCGAGCCGTCTCCTCAAGTGCCGCTGCTCGGATTGGCGCACCTGCTCGATACCTTGCGCGCCAGCGACGCCGACACACCAGAGGAGTCCGCGCAGGCGCTGCGTGCGGCCACCGGCGCTGAACCCGACGCACTGCTGGAGCACGGTCTGTCGCTGCTGCAGGAACTCTCCACGCTTGCGCAGCAGCTCGGACTCGACGCCCGGGCCAAATCGATCGCGATTCTTGCAGTGCCGCTCGCTTGCTGGATGCTCCGTCGAGGCAGCGAGCTGCAGCACCCCGAGGAGGTCGTGAACGCCCTGGCCACGCTCGCAAACCGCCTGCGGGAGCCCGAGGATTTGGTGGGTCTCTATGGCCTGATGGATGAAATCGCCGAGGGGTTCGGGACGAATCGGATCGAAAACATGGACCCCGCCAACCCGACCGACCCCTGGCTTGTGCTGCTGCTCAATCGCGGTATCGTCGCCACACGCAGTCATCGTCCGGCACTGATGGAAGAGGCATTCGACGCCATCGCCGAGCAGCTGCCCGAGCAGGCGCCACTGTTTTTCCGCGAGGGGATGGGTCAGATGGAAGCCCTGGACTATCCGCCGCACGTCCGGGAGGTCATGCAGCGTTACTACGACAGGTGGTGCAGCGGCCAGCGCCTGCATTGAGCGACAGGTTGGAACGCCAGGTCACCGGATCACTCCGGGATACGGTCTAGCCGGCGATCAGATGTTTTTGAAGCCGATACAGCAGCGTATCACGCGTCAATCCCAACAGCCGGGCCGCCCGACTCTTATTGCCTCCGGACAGCGACAGTGCCTGCCGAATCAACTCGGCCTCCAGATCGTTCAGGTCGATCCCGCTCGGCGGAAGCGCAAAGCCGATGCCGCTGTCCTGCGGCTGATTGCCCCTCAGCACTTCAGCCGGAAGATTCTCCGGGCCAATGCTCGTCCCCGGCAGCAGGATCACGAGACGCTCGCAGAGATTGCCCAGCTCGCGCAGGTTGCCGGGCCAAGCGTACCGACGCAGCAAGCGCTCGGCACCGGGCTTCAGGTACGGTGCATCCAGCCGATGCCGCTGCGCCGTCGTGGTGATGAAGTGCTGCGTCAAGCTCGGAATGTCGAGCACCCGCTCACGCAACGGCGGCACATGCAGCGGTACGACGCATAGACGCAGATACAGATCGCGACGAAACTCGGCGCGCCCGACCAGTCGATCCAGCTCCAGGGCCGAGGCCGCAATGATGCGCAGGTCCGGCCCATCCGGGCTCGCGTCCTGTTCGGCGATCAAAAAGAGCAGGCGCGCCTGATCGGCAGCATCCAACTCACCGACCTCGTCAAGATAAAGCGTCGCCGGCGCATCCGGCATGCCCGCCAGGAAACGGTCGAAGGCGCGGACCGGCGCCCCCGCGCAGGCGAAGGTGCGAAACGGACAATCGCTCCGGGTGCCGAGACGATGGATCTCGCGTGCGAGGGTCTCTTTGCCGGTCCCCGGCTCGCCCAACAGCAATACGCCCACATCGGTCGCTGCCACCAGCGACAAGGCGTTACGAAGTCGCACAAACGCAGGGGAGTCGCCAATCAGATTCGCCATCAGCTCCAAGCTCCGAAATGCAAGGTCAAGAGTCCGAGAAGGATCACACCCAGACCGGCCATGGCCTTGAAACGCCGGTCTTGTCCGAGACGATATAGACGGCCAGCGAAGAGACCGGCAGCCGCCAAAACCGGCAAGGTGCCGGCCCCGAACATCGCCATGTAAAGCGCCCCGGCCAAGGCGCTGCCTTGCGCCGGTGTACCGAGCAGCATGCTGTAGACCAGTCCGCAGGGGATCCAGCCCCAGATCATGCCGAACAGAGCTGCCCGGGGCAACGTGCGGACCGGCAACAGGCGCCGGCCGAGTGGCTCCAGACGACGCCACAAGGGCACCCCCATCTGCTCGATCAGCGCAAACCGCGGGAACCAGCCGGCCATGTAGAGACCGATACCGATCAGCACCAGGGCCGCCAGCAGACGCATGGCCTCGAACAGCCAAGGATGCGCCGTGGACCCGAGCAGGGCCGCGCCGAACGCCCCGGAGAGCGCCCCGGCGAATGCATAGCTGGCGATCCGCCCAAGATTGAAGGCCAGAACATAGGCGCCAAGACGCCGTTGATCATGGCGCGTCTGCGGCGGCAGCGCATAGCTGAGCGCCCCGGCGACCCCACCGCACATGCCGATGCAATGCAGTGCGCTGATGAGCCCGACCGCAAATGCGAGAAAGTAAGCGAGGCTCATGATCGCGACGCCGCACACTGCAGGCGAGGACCGGTTACCGCCTCGCCGAGCGCGCCGCGCCAGACGCCGCCGCGCGGGGGCGTCGCCTCTTGATTGCGCGTCATCGCTCCGACAACCTGCTCATGGACCCGCTCGCCGATTCATCATGCCCGATCGCTCATGCCTGGTCCCTCATGCCGAGCCGAAGATTAACGCGGTGACCGCGCGACGGCGACGACATCGATCAGCCGGCAATCGCTCGCGCTGGAGATTTGTCACCCGAACACCTTATATTGTGATTCAGTGTCGACTGAAATACTGAAATAACGAGGACTGGACTCATGGCATCACTGAATCTCGATCACATCAAACCCTTACAGGAGCAGCTCAACCAGCATCCGATCTACGGCGCGATCGAGTGCATCGAAGACCTGCAGGTCTTCATGAGCCACCATGTCTTCTCGGTCTGGGACTTCATGTCGCTGATCAAGTCTCTGCAGGCCCGCATCGCACCCACACAAGTGCCCTGGATGCCGCATGGCGACGCAGGCGTGCGGTATTTCATCAATCAACTGGTACTCGAAGAGGAGTCCGACTCGGCCCCCCTGCCCGACGGCGGAGTGGAGTATTCAAGCCATTTCGAGCTGTACTCTCGTGCCATGACCGAGATCGGCGCCGACGGCGAGATGCCCAAACGCTTCCTCGCTCTGGTCGCCGAGCAGGGTATCGACAAGGCCCTCTACTCGCCATTGGTACCGCTGCCGTCGCGCTATTTCACCGAGACCACCTTCTGCTTCATCCGGGAGGACAAACCGCACATGGTTGCAGCGGCGCTGGCGCTCGGCCGCGAGACGCTGATCCCGGCGATGTTTCGGCAGTTCCTCGGCCGTATGCGGATCACAGACGCCCAGGCGCCGATCTTCCACTACTACCTGAATCGCCACGTCCATCTCGACGAGGACTTCCATGGCCCTCTATCGATCAAGCTGCTGGAGCAGCTCTGCGGCAATGACCCGCAGCGCCTGAACGAGGCAGAGACGGCGGCCGAAGAAGCGATGTGCGCCCGCATTCGCTTCTGGGACGGCGTGCTGGAGGCCATTCATGCCGCACGGGCCGCACGGGCGGCCTGATCGGCTCATCACAGCTTGCATCGGCACCCGGCGCCACCACCCTGTAAAAGGTTTATCAATCCTGACCGAACACCCCTTACCGGAGCCAGACCGATGACCGAAGCAGCCACTCCAGCTCTCGACAACGAGGGTTTTCTCCTTAACCGCGACGATTGGAGCGAGGAGGTCGCCGTCGAGCTGGCCAAGACGGACGACTTCGAGATGACCGAGCAGGTGATGAGCTTCATCCGCGAGGCGCGCGCCATGTACGAGTCCGACGGCGTTGTCCCGCCGATCCGCATCTTTGCCAAAAAACAGAAGGTCTCGACCAAAGATCTCTATGACATCTTCAAAAAAGGCCCGATGAAGCTGATCTGCAAGTGGGGCGGACTGCCGAAACCGACCGGGTGCGTCTAACGCGCGTCCTGCTTTGATTTCAGCACCGGTTGCGGGTCGCGTGCTCGATGCAGCCAACATCGTTGCAGCTAACCGGTGGAGCCAATCGGCGCCCGGCCGGACGCATGACAAGCGAGTTAGGACGATGTCCTGTCCGGGACCGAAGAGTTCGGCAACAGCCTGAACACCTTCAGTCCCCGGCGGGGCGTCTACTCCCGATCTAGGATCGCTTCCCCGCCGATGCAAATCAGGTGTTTCCGCAACCCCCGCGGACTGAACGACGATCGCTGTTCGACCTCACGAATCTGAGCTCATCGCGGAACAGCAGCCTATCCAAACTGCAAACGCCTCTACGTGTTGCGAATCATTTGCAATTGGAGGGGAACTGATCTAGGATTTCGGTCACAGGATGCCCGCCGGTCGACCCCTCGCCCGAGACCATCGACAGGTCCATCCAGACATTCCGGGACCGTTGTGAGCGCCTCGCCGCCCGTTTAGATCCGGCGATACCTCCGGGGCCAGAAACTTTGATTTGGAGAGTCAACAATGTTCGGTCAACACGCCCCATCAACGCGTTTCGTCCACGCGCCTGTGCTGATGAGTAGCCCGCCCGAGAAGGGTTTTCCGCTCATGATGGCCGGTGAGGGAGCCCGTGTCCGCATCGTCGCACTCCATGGCGGAAAAGGGTTGAGCCTGCGGCTGACGGAGTTGGGTTTGAACGTCGGCAGCGAGGTCCAGGTGATCCAACGCCAGGGCGGCGGCCTCTTGGTCGCACGCGGGGAATCGCGTATCGCCATCGGCGGCGGCATGGCCGCCAAGGTCCAGGTCGCTCCGCTCACCTGAAATCCGGAATTCATCACGATCGGCCTGCTCGTCAATCTGCACTTTTTGAATTTCCAAGCGACGTAATCAGCACTCATGACCACCCTCACAGACATGAAGGCCGGCGATCATGGCCGGGTCCAGGGCTTTGACGCCGCGGCGCCGGCCTATCGCCGCAAGCTCCTCTCAATGGGGTTGACCCCAGGGGCGGAAATCCAGATTGTACGGGTGGCCCCGCTCGGCGATCCCGTGGAGGTTCGGGTGCGCGGGTGCTCGATCAGCCTGCGCAAAAGCGAAGCCGCTGCGCTGCTCGTGGAGGCGCTGTCATGAGCGAGAGCCAGAACGGAACCGGCAGCCAGTCCGGGAATCCGAGCACGGGCAAACCCTTGACCATCGGCGTGGTCGGCAATCCGAACTGCGGCAAGACGACCCTCTTCAATGCCTTGACCGGCTCACGTCAACGCGTCGGCAACTGGCCGGGCGTGACCGTGGAGCGCAAGATCGGGCGCTATCGTTTCGAGGGGTCCATCGTCCATCTCGTCGACCTGCCGGGCACCTATTCGCTGGATGTCTCGGATCACGATCTCTCGCTTGACGAGCGCATCGCACGCGACTTCATCCACGCTCGCGAGGCGGATCTCGTCCTCAACATCCTGGACGCGACCAACCTCGAGCGGAATCTCTATCTCACCACTCAGTTGATCGAGATGGGCCGCCCTCTGGTCGTGGCGTTGAACATGATGGACGTGGCCCGCGAGCGGGGCATGAAGATCGACGCCGCTGCCCTCTCGAAGCGTCTGGGCTGTCCGGTCGTCCCTATCTCGGCCGCCACCGGCACCGGCATCGCGGATCTCAAGCGCGTTCTGTTGGAAAACCAGGCGACCCGGCCGATGCCGCAGGTCGAGATCCCCTACCAGCCGCTGCTCGAAAAGGCGATCGCCGCGCTCTTGCCGCGGGTCACGCCGATCGCTCGCGAGAACGGCGACTCGCCGCGCTGGCTTGCCGCCCGTCTGCTGGAGGGCGACGATCTGGCGCAGCGCCTGGTCGG
>JBGSKP010000180.1:0-3591 GCA_041741175.1 Thiocapsa sp.
TTGGATGGACGCTTTACGCCGGCGCGCGTGAATCTGGCGGATCTGTATCGGTCGCTTGGCCGCGAGGCCGAGGCCGAGGCGGAGCTCAGAGCCGGCCTCGCGATCGATCCGAAGAGCGCTGACCTTCACTTCGCGCTGGGGCTGACGCAAGTTCGGGCGCGGCAGCTCGATGCGGCGATCGACAGCTTGGCACGTGCCGCGGCGCTGTCCCCGCAAGACAGTCACTATGCCTACGTCTACGGGGTCGCCCTGGACGGCGCCGGTCGGACCGGGGATGCATTGTCGGTGCTCGAGGCGGGACATGAGCAGGATCCGGCGAATCGGGACATCCTGATCGCCCTGATCCAGTACAACGCGAAGCTTGCCGATGAGGCAACCGCCCGCCGATGGCTTGACGTGCTGCGTGTCGCAGGCCCCGACGACCCCGTTCTGTTGCAGATCGAGGAGCAGATCGGGGGCATGAAGGAGTGAAGGATCGAAATGGCACTGAGCGGCCTTCAAAGGCCCTTAAACCGCGTCCCCGCCAAGAGTCTTGGATGCGCAAACGTCGAACTCGCTCGAAACGCAGTATCTCGCTTTGGACGCGGTTTAACGGCGCAGCGTAAAGTTCACGATCGTCACCTGGCCGTTGTGGACCAGCACCTCGCGTTGCATCGGCAGATAACCGACGTGGCTGGCGCTGACGAGGTAGTGTCCGGGCCGCAGCCGCCACTGATACTCGCCGTTTCCGGTGGACAGGATGACGAGGTCGGGAATCGGTGGTCCATGGGACCCCACGAAGCGCACCGAGATGAGCGTGCCTTCAATGGGATCACCATCCGCGTCAAGGATCTGTCCGGCGATCCCCTCGTCGAGTGGACTGAGCTGATCGGACTGGAGCGCGTCGCTGCTGATCGGTCGATCCGGACTGACCATGTTGTGCATCCTACCGGGTGTGTCTGCTGCGTGCGGCACGCCAGAACTGAACGTCAATCCCGCCAACCAGATCGGTATGAGCTTGACGAGACGCCACTGATCCGCAACGGTCTGCATCCTGTCTATGATGCCTGGATATTTGATGTGCGGGAATTGGATGTTCGGCCTGTTCATTGATACTAATCAGGCCACCCTCAATCGGGGATTGCGCAGAGCGGTTGCGTCTGTTGAGAGCTTGCTTCATCGGTTCGGTCACGCGACCCAGGAGCCGCCTCGGATCGACGGACGAGGCAGGCTCCCGAACAACGTCGGCCTAACGAGCGTTCTTCCAGGTCACGAGATTCCTGAACACGGCCGACACGATTCTAGTGCCGTGATTGTAGATCGAGTGAGGTGAGCTGCCATGTGTGCCATAGGCGTGGATGGCATTAGCATAGGCACCACGCGACCGATTGCCGCTCCACCAGTCTTCCCAAACCGGGCTGCCGCTCATACCGCCGACTGTATCGTTGGAATAAAACGCCTGACGGGCCGTTGTCTTGCGGATCTTATCGCTGCTCTGCCACATCTCAAGGGGCTTGTCGCCGGGATAGCCTGTAAGGATGGCCGGCGTGTTGCTGCCGGCGCCTGTGCGGAAGCCGAACCAGCCCGTGGAGTTTCCAACGGTGCAGTTGAGCTTGATGGCGCCGTAGTCATATTCCTCGTTCGAGGATAGTGTCCAACCCGTGACGGAATAGAGGGTTCGCGCCGAGCAGGAGCCGTAGGGCGCCGAGGTTCCGTTGTAGCCGGGATAGACGACCACACTGGTGCGCCAAGCGCCTCCAGGGCCGCCGGAGTGCACGCAATGACCAGCTGTCGCGACGGTGTTGTTGCCGATCATGAAGCCGGTACAGCGCCCGCCGCTAAACGTAATGAGAGCGACCGCACGCGCGGGGAAACTGGTTGTATAAAGGCGGCTGCGGGTATCCGGGCCCAGAATGACTTCCGGCCCCGCAGCGGGACTCCCGAGGGCCGGAAGCGACAATAGATAGTCCAGCTCGGCGGCATTCACCTCGCCATCCGGACCGGAAAGTTCGACGCCGTTTGCCAGCAGCTCGGCCTCGTCCAAGCCGGTCCCTTCGAATGATTCCGCGCCGAACAGGGCTTCATCGCTGGCGGTGCCGCCTGTGCCTGTATTCGGTCCGGAGCCGGAGAAATAGGCGGCTTCGAATTGAGCGCCTTCTGTCAGATCAACGGACACGCTCGTGTTCGGTCCGGCGTTCGCCTGGAAGGTAAAACACATTCCGGCAAGGAGGAGTGTCAGACAAACCTGTGGTCGGCGACTGTAAGTCTCCGATTCACCCGACGGTTCTTTTGATTTCATTGCGAATGCCTCTTTCAGGTTGACTTTTGTTGATGGGCTAGACAGCCGCTACCCCCCAAACCGGGCTGGCGTAGGTGCCACGATGTCCTAGCTGCAAAAACACTCGAATCCCGTCGGAGTGCGCTGAACGAATACCCGACACCCCGAGTCCGGCGTCTACGAATGAAACAGGATCGGAACGCGACCCGGTTGAAACCGGACTTGGGCCAAACAGCGTGAGGCGTTGGAGCATGGCGCTAAAATGTCCTGCCATCAGTCTGTCTAACCTCACTGCCAAAAGCGTAGTTTTTTGCTAGGTTTTTGCCAATCAAAAGTTTTGATAACCCACGACAGCGACCCCTTACCGTCCTGATAACGTGTCCCTCGGACACTAACCGAGCAAACGGTGAGATTCGCCTGAACCGGCCACGAGCGGGCCAAGTGATCCGGATAGTCAGCCTCAAGGAACAAGCTTTCCGTCTCACAGGCGTGATGTCAGCCGTGTCCTCGCAGCGCGATCAGGACCAGCACGACCGGCAGCTCGACCGGGAATACCAGGACAGCGAACAGCACCAGCTTCATATCGCCCAGGACGAGAGTGCCGATGATGGCGACCAATCCGACATTTCGGGTGCTGAATTCGATCAGCAGCGTGAATCGATCCTGACTCGACAGGCGCGCGAGTGCGCCCAGTATGAAGCCTGCTGTCAGGGCTAGAAGACAGAAGGCGAGGGCGGTCGGGAGGGCGTCGCCGACGGCTGCGAGGAGACCGTTGCGCTGATCGAGCAAGACGAGACTCACCAGAGACGCCAGCCCGATCAAGCTCGATGTAGACATTGGAAATGGCCCCGCCAGGACTGGCGGCGAGAAGGATCATCCCGGCGATCACCCAGGGCTGCGGTCGTGCGACCCAGATCAGCAGCGCAGCACAGGCGCGGAGCAGCAGGAGCTGTCCCACGGTCGCGACCGTCACCGCCCGTGGATAGCGCAGCACCCGTCGGAAATCCCCCAGTCTGAGGTCCAGCCCCACCACCAGCATCAACAGCCAGACCAACGCCGGCACGGCGATGTCGAGGAGTGGATCCGAACCGGTCATCCTGGTTCAGCGGCTCTCGTGTGGAGACGCAACGCGATCGGCTGATGGTCTGCCGGCTCTGCTGTGCGCCGCGGCCGGTCGCGCGATGCCGAGCTTGAGCATCCGCGAGCGCAGGGTGTTCGGATTGATTCCCAAGCACTCGGCTGCGTTGCCCGGGCCGTTGATGCGCCAACCGCAGCGGGTGCAGACCGCGACGATGTGATCGCGCTCCACCTGCTCCAGGGTGCGGCTGTCGGCT
>JBGSKP010000181.1:0-14097 GCA_041741175.1 Thiocapsa sp.
CCGGAGTGCTGGCGGCGGCCCCGGCGGTTGCGCCGGACGCAGTCGATGCCTTGAGCGCGGTGGCGCGGGTACGTTTCAAGGGTCTTGCGGTGCCCTTGCCCGCACGACCGGAGCAACGTCGCCTGACCGCGGAAAAGCCGACGGCCCGGTTGCGTTTACAGAGCCGAGATCTGGGCGTGAGCGATGTGGGGCGGTACTGGGGTATCCGGCGCCAGCCCGAGTGGGTGCATCATGGCGTGCTCGATTTCGACTATGGCGGGACCTTGGTCGACCCGCATGATCGCGGCGCGCGATTGCAGCGGGTCGAGCAGGGGGTGCTGGTGGAGGTCGAGCGCAACAGCCATGCCGAAACGACGGCGATCCAGACACTGGAGGGACTGGGGTTCCGCCGCGACTGGGAGGACCGGCAGCTCCATGGCATCGGGTTCGAGCGTCCCGATCCGGAAAGCTGGCTTGCGTTCGTACAGAGCGATCTGCCGCGTCTGCAGGCGCAGGGCTGGCGGATCGAGATCGAGCCGGGATTTCACTTCAGACTCGCCGAGGTCGGTAACTGGGATGTGGAGATCGCCGAGGAAGAGGGCGGACGCTGGCTCGATCTGGGGCTGGGTGTGCAGATCGACGGCAAGCGCGTTGATCTGCTTCCGGTTCTGGTGGATCTGATCCAGCGCTATCACGCGGATCTCTCCACACAGGCGCTGGCGCGGATGGCGGACGACGCGCAGATGCAGCTGCGTCTGCCCGACGGACGTTTGATGTTGATGCCGGTGCAGCGTTTACGTCCGATCCTCTCCACCTTGATCGAGCTCTATGACCCGGAGGGTAGTCTCACTGCCACACGCGGTCACCCGGCGCGTCTGCGTCTGTCGCGGTTGCATGCCGGGCAGCTCGCGGATCTGGAAGCCGCCGATCCGGCATTGCGCTGGCGCGGTGGCGAGGCGGCCCGTGACTGGGGCCGGCGGCTGCGCGATTTCCAGGGCCTGGAGACTGTTGCGCCTCCTGCCGGACTGAACGTCGAGCTGCGGCCCTATCAACGCCTGGGGCTGGATTGGCTGCAGTTCCTGCGCGAATATGCGCTCGGGGGCGTTCTCGCCGACGACATGGGACTGGGCAAAACGGTGCAGGCCCTTGCCCATCTGCTTGTGGAGAAGCAGAGCGGGCGGGCAGACCGCCCCAGCCTGGTGATTGCACCGACCAGTCTGCTCTTTAACTGGCGGCGCGAGGCCGAGCGCTTCGTCCCCGGATTGCGGGTGCTGTCGCTGCATGGCGCGGATCGACACACACGCTTTGCTTCGATCCCGGAGCATGACCTGGTGCTCACCACCTATCCCTTGCTGCCGCGCGACCTGGCAGCACTCGCTGCGACGGATTTCCACCTGCTGATCCTCGATGAGGCGCAATACATCAAGAATCCGCGGAGCAAGGCGGCCCAGGCTGCCCGCGATCTGAGTGCCCGGCATCGCCTCTGCCTGACCGGCACGCCGATGGAGAATCATCTCGGCGAGCTGTGGTCGCTGCTCGATTTTCTGATGCCTGAGCTGCTCGGCGACGAGCGCCGCTTCCGGCGGTTGTTTCGGGTTCCCATCGAGCGGCATGGTGACGAGGTCCGCCAGGAGGAGCTGCGACGCCGTGTCGCGCCGTTCCTCCTGCGTCGCACCAAGGAGGCCGTCGCCGCCGAGCTGCCCCCCAAAAGCGAGATCATCCGGGAGGTTCCGCTCGCCGACGATCAGCGCGATCTTTACGAGACGTTGCGCTTGGCACTGCACGACAAGGTCCGTGCCGAGGTGGCGCGAAAGGGTCTGGCGCGCAGCGGCATCATTATCCTCGACGCGCTCTTGAAGCTGCGTCAGGTGTGCTGCGATCCGCGCCTGGTGTCGCTGGAGAGTGCCCGTCGGGTCAAAGGCTCCGCCAAGCTGGATCTGTTGATGACCCTGTTGCCTGAACTGTTGAGCGAGGGACGACGGGTCCTGCTGTTTTCCCAATTCACCAGCATGCTGGCACTGATCGAGGATGAGCTGATGAAGCTCGGCATGCGCGAGGATCAGGACTTCGTGAAGCTCACCGGTCGTACGCGCAACCGCGAGCGGCCGGTCGATCGCTTCCAGGCCGGCGTGGTGCCGTTATTTCTGATCAGCCTGAAGGCTGGCGGCACGGGTTTGAATCTCACCGCGGCGGACACGGTCATCCACTATGACCCCTGGTGGAATCCGGCTGCGGAGCGCCAGGCCACCGACCGCGCCCACCGTATCGGTCAGGACAAGCCTGTATTTGTGTATAAACTCCTGACCGAAGGCACGGTCGAGCAGCGCGTCGCGGATCTGCAGGCCCGCAAACAGGCCCTTGCCGATGCCATGCTGGAGGGTGGCGGTGCGGCCTCCGGCGTCTTAAGCCCCGATGATTTGGATCTTCTGTTCGCGCCGCTCAGCGACCATTGAGCAGAGACACGAGGGGGCGAGTCGCAAAGGCCGTCGTCCGACCCGAGCGCTGTCTCGCCGTTACCAGGGTGTGTGCCAACCGGCGGTGCGGACCAGAATCACAGCGACCAGGAGCGCGAGGAGAATCGCCCAGAGCGAGAGATAGATCGCGTTGGATTGTTTGGCCCGGTTGCGATCGGTCCAGGAGCGCGGTCGTACCCCTTTGAGCAGGAAGACGACCTTCGCCGAGAGAAGAACACAGACAATGTTGACGATCAGCAGCAGAAAGGCGCCGAGCGCCTCTTCCCACCGTCCGACGCCCAACATCATCCCCAACGTGGCCGTGGGCGGCAGCAGGGCGACGGCGACCATGACGCCGACCAGGGTGGAGGACAAGCCAGTCGTCAGCGAGAGGACCGCCGCGGCACCCGAGGCCAGTCCCAAGACGACGCCGCCGAGATCGACATCCGTGCGGGACAGGATCTCGGGGCTGTCGAGGTCGATCGGCAGGATCAGCGCGATCGCGACGGAGACCAGGAGAGAAAGGCCGATGCCGGCGCAGTCGGTCTTGAAGGCGCGCCAGGTCAGCTCCTTGTCGCCGAGCGAGGTTGCGAAGGCCAGCGCGATGTTGGGTCCGAGCAGGGGGGCGATCACCATTGCGCCGATCACGACCGCGACGCTGTTCTCGATTAGACCGATTGCGGCGACCAGGGTCGAGAGGACAGTCAGCACCAGAAAATTGCTGTCGAGCTGGGCGCCCTTAGCGATCTGGCTGTAGAGCTCCTCGCGGGTGGCTGCGACGGCCTTGGCCTTATCCTTCTCGAGGTCCTTGTCGTCTTGGCCTTCATGGGTCAAGACAGCGTCGATGGACTGGACCACGATGCGTGCGCGGTCGTTGGCCTTGAATAGATCCTGCAACGAGTCGATCAGTGCCTGCCGAGCATCGTCGGCGACCAGCATGCGAATGCTGCAACGACCGTCGCCACCGTCGCCGCCCCACCAGAAATCCTCCGCACCATAGAACTTCGCCATGCCGGCGAGCGTTTTGGCGTGTTTTTGATCTGCGATGACTTCGACAATGCGCATCGGCTGGACTCGGCGGACTCAGAACACGGGGATCTGGGCGAACAGAACGAGGAGGATGATCGCCAGGATTCCGACCGCCATCCAGATGTGGTTCGCCAGGCGCTGACGCCGCTGCCGTTGAGCGATCTGAGCGAGGAAGCGCGGATCGGACTCGATCTCGGGGGCGAGGTAGAGGCGCTGATGGCGCAAGTCGATCGCATCGACGGCGGCGACCGCCGTGACCGGATCGACCCGGTACAGCCCGGCCTCCGCATCGACCATCCACTTTCGCAGCGCGGTCTGCGCATGCATCTGCGCGACATGCAGTGCATAGAAGTAGGCGACGTAGCGAATGTGGGGGATGCCTGCATCAGGCGGCAAGCCATTCGACAGAACGGGTGACTCGCGCGTACTCAGCACACGCACGAACTCGGGGTGCTCGGGGTGTGTCTCGACAACGAGGTAACCTTCGGGCTCGGTCATGGCTGATGTCGACCTCGGATTCCGGTCAACCCCGTGAGTCCGGCCTGAAGGCGCAAGCTGCGGCTGGCGTCACGGCGAATTGATCGGTCGTTCGATCTCCCAGTTGCACTGATCGATGAGTGCCTTGAGAGATCGAGCGACCGGGATGTCTTTCTCCAGCTCGAAACGCCTGCCGCGTTCCCAACAATCGCTGGCGGCATCCGCGAGCAGCGGAAAGCCCTGGCGGCACAGTTCCCAGAATGCGATGGTGCGTTTAGTGCTCATGATGATTGCCCCCTGACGATGGGTTCGAAAACAGATATGGCTCGAATGCAAGACTATCAAGCAATTCTTAGGCCACGTTTTTCTACCCAAGCCGAATCAAAAACTGTTGCCACGCAGCAACTGTGCGCTCCATGCTTACTTTCATCGAAACCCAACTAAACCGCGTCCAGAGTGAAATGCGTAACTTTCATTTGGTGTCGGGCTCAAGGATTTTTCTGACCATTGTCGTGACGCGGTTTAAAATTTAATATTTTTTAGACCTTAAACCGCGCCAGCTCCCACAGCTGTCGGATCTGGCGCGGCCAAGCCAATCCAACAAACGATGCATACCGCACCGGGCGCGGTTTAAAGTCTAGCGCATCAACAGGGGGTTGTCGGGTTCCGAACAGGCGTGATGCGCTGATGCCACATTCGGCTAGACATTTACGGAACAACCAGGTTGTGCGCATCGTCACGTTTTGCAACGAAAAAAGCCGCCGATCGTTGCGAGCCACCCATCCTTGAGACAGGCAACAAAACCGCCTTTTTTTGACCTGAATCAGGTCAGACGTTCGACTGTGTTGGGCAGGTGCCGGCGAATGACATCGGCGAAGGCATGCAACGCGGTCTGTCTGGGGAAGCTGCGCCGATAGACCAGCGAGATCCGCCGATGGGCATCGGGCAGATTACTCAACGGTCGCGCCACGATACCGCTCTCCGTCATCCAGGCCCCGCGGATCGCCAGCGCCGGGACCAGTGTACAGCCAAACCCCGCCCCGACGAGTTGCAGCAGGGTTTCCAGACTTGCCGCACGCAGGTCGGCCATCTCGCCATGAATCGGACGATCGGCGAGCCGACACACATCCATGACCTGGTGTGTCAGGCAATGTCCCTCGGCAAGCAGCAGCAGATCGAGCTTTTCCAGATCCTCTCCGGTGATTTCGTCCTTCTCGTAAAGTGGGTTATCACGCGGGTAAGCTAGCCAGAACGGCTCGTCGAACAGCGCGATGGCGTCCAGATCGGTGTCGTCGACCGGCGTGGCGAGCAGCGCGGCATCGATCTCGTGTCCGGTCAGACGCGCGATCAGCGAGTCGGTGATTTCCTCCGACAGGATGAGTCGGAGATTTGGGTAGTCGCGCTTGAGCGGCACCAGAATCTGCGGGATCAGGTACGGGCTGAGCGTCGGGATGGCACCGATACGCAGCGGCCCGGCCAGCGGATCCTGATGGGCCCTGGCCACTTGCTCGATCGCCTGCGCCTGCTCCAGCGCAAGTCGGGCATGGCCGAGAATGGCCGCTCCGACCGGGGTAATCTCGACCGAGCGATTGGTCCGCTCGAAGATCACGACGTCGAGCTCCTCTTCCAGCTTTTTGATCTGGCCGCTTAAGGTCGGCTGGCTGACAAAACAGCGCTCCGCAGCACGACCGAAGTGACGTGTCTCTGCAACGGCTAGAATGTACTTGAGGTCCCTGAGATTCATCGCGCGATCATACCGCCGCAGGCGTGTAGCCTCCAGTGTCGCAGCTTGATTGCACAGGGTCGATTCCCCACCTCCGCAATGAACTTATAATAACCAGGAGTCTGTCACCGTGAGAATGGATAAGTTGACCGCGAAGTTTCAAATGGCTCTGTCGGACGCACAGAGTCTGGCCGTTGGCAGGGATCACCAGTTCATCGAACCGGTCCATCTAATGGTGGCCCTGTTGGATCAGGAGGGCGGTTCGGTGCGCCACTTGTTGACACGCGCGGACGTGAACGTCAACCGTCTGCGCTCCGCCCTGGGTGATCTGCTGGACCGGCTGCCGACCGTGGAGGGTGCCGGCGGCGATCTGCATGTCGGAAACGATCTGAACAGACTCCTGAATCAGACCGACAAGCTCGCCCAGCAGCGCAACGATCAGTACATTTCCTCCGAGCTTTTCGTGTTGGCCGCGCTGGAGGACCGCGGGGCCCTGGGCTCCGCCATGCGCGAGGCGGGCGCGAGCAAGGGCGCGATCGAGAAAGCGATCGAGGGGGTGCGCGGCGGCCAGAGCGTGAACGACCCCAATGCCGAAGAGCAGCGTCAGGCGCTCGAGAAGTTCACCATCGATATGACCGAGCGTGCCGAGCAGGGCAAGCTCGACCCGGTCATCGGGCGCGACGACGAGATCCGGCGCACCATCCAAGTCCTGCAACGTCGGACCAAGAACAACCCGGTGTTGATCGGCGAGCCGGGCGTGGGCAAGACCGCCATCGTCGAGGGTCTCGCGCAGCGCATCGTCAACGGCGAAGTCCCCGAGGGACTCAAAGGTCGGCGCCTGCTCTCGCTCGACATGGCCGCCTTGATCGCCGGGGCCAAGTTCCGCGGCGAGTTCGAGGAGCGTCTCAAAGCGGTCCTGAACGACATCGGCCGTCAGGAAGGCAACATCATCCTCTTCATCGACGAGCTGCATACGATGGTCGGCGCCGGCAAGGCCGAGGGCTCGATGGACGCCGGGAACATGCTCAAGCCGGCGCTGGCGCGCGGCGAGCTGCATTGCGTGGGTGCGACGACGCTCGACGAGTATCGAAAATATGTCGAGAAGGACGCGGCCCTGGAGCGGCGTTTTCAAAAGGTCCTGGTTGACGAGCCCAACGTCGAGGACACCATCGCCATCCTGCGCGGACTCAAGGAGCGCTACGAGGTCCACCATGCGGTTGAGATCACCGACCCGGCCATCGTCGCCGCGGCCGTGCTCTCGCATCGCTACATCTCGGATCGTCAGCTGCCCGACAAGGCGATCGATCTGATCGACGAGGCGGCCTCCCAGATCCGCATGGAGATCGACTCCATGCCCGAGGAGATGGACCGGCTCAATCGGCGTCTGATTCAGCTCAAGATCGAGCAGGTCGCATTGAAGAAGGAGTCCGACGAGGCATCCAAAAAGCGCCTGACCGACCTGGAAAGTCAGATCGAACGTGCCGAGCGCGAGTTCTCCGATCTCGACGAGATCTGGAAGTCCGAGAAGGCGGCGGTGCAGGGGACAGCCCACATCAAAGAGGCTCTCGACCGCGCGCGCGTAGAGATGGAGACGGCGCGACGCGCCGGCGATCTGGGGCGTATGTCCGAGCTGCAATACGGGCGCATCCCGGAGCTGGAAAAGCAGCTCACCGCGGCGGCCGATGCCGAGCAGGGCGAGAACCGTCTCCTGCGCAACAAGGTCACGGAGGAGGAGATCGCCGAGATTGTCTCCAAGTGGACCGGCATCCCGGTCTCGCGCATGCTCGAAGGCGAGCGCGAGAAGCTGCTGCGCATGGAGCAGGAGATCGAGAAGCGCGTGGTGGGCCAGGCCGAGGCGGTCCGTGCGGTGAGCGATGCCATCCGCCGCTCGCGTGCGGGACTGTCGGATCCGGGTCGGCCGATCGGCTCATTCCTCTTTCTCGGGCCGACCGGCGTGGGCAAGACCGAGTTGTGCAAGGCGCTCGCGGCCTTCCTCTTCGACACCGAGGAGGCGATGGTCCGCATCGACATGTCCGAGTTCATGGAGAAACACTCGGTCGCGCGTCTCATCGGCGCGCCGCCCGGCTATGTCGGCTACGAAGAGGGCGGCTATCTGACCGAGGCGATTCGGCGCCGTCCCTACAGCCTGATCCTGCTCGACGAGGTCGAGAAGGCGCACCCGGATGTCTTCAACGTCCTGCTTCAGGTGTTGGACGACGGGCGTCTGACGGACGGGCAGGGACGCACGGTCGATTTTCGCAACAGCGTGATCGTCATGACCTCGAACCTCGGCTCAGATGTCATCCAGCAGGTCGCTGGCGAGGCCAACTATGCCGAGATGAAGGACGCCGTGATGGAGATCGTGCGGGTCGCCTTCCGGCCGGAGTTCATCAACCGGCTCGACGAGATCGTGGTCTTCCATCCGCTGCAGCCGGCGCAGATCCGGGCGATTGCGCGCATCCAGATCGACTATCTGCGCAAGCGTCTATCGGATCGGGATATGGGGCTGGAGGTCAGCGATGCCGCGTTGGATCATCTCGGCGAGGCCGGCTTCGATCCAGTCTACGGCGCGCGTCCGCTCAAGCGTGCGATCCGGGCGCAGCTCGAAAATCCGCTCGCGCAGGAGATCCTGTCCGGGAAGTTTGGTCCGGGCGATCTGATCGAGGTGGGTCTGGCGAACGGCGAGCTCAGCTTTGAACGGGTACTGCTGGGGGAAATCGTCTAAACCGGGCCAGCTCCAACAGTTGTTGGAGCTGGCGCGTCCAAGCCAATCAAACAAACGACGCATACCGCACCGGGCGCGGTTTAGTCATCGGGCAGCGACCCAGAGATCCAGCAAGATGACGCCGCGCCGGCGCAGGACGTCGGCGGGCGCGTGTTTAAAATAGCCGATCCTATCGGATCGTCGGGGCGGTCATCGGCCCGGCGATCTGTACGGTGCCGACGGGTGCAATGCGTGCTGCGACGACCGCGCTCGGGTCAGGGGTCGCCGCTGCGTGTGGGTTGGCGACGATCAGGAAGGACGTGGTCAGGATCACCGCACCACCGACCGTCCGCGTGGCGACCTGTCCGATATCCAGCGAGGCAAGTCGAGCACGGACCCTGGTGGCTGTATCGACAAGCTTCGACCAATCGGCAGCAGTAGGCATGTGCATCTCGTGTCTCCTTCGGGGCGTTTGTTTGTCCCGTTAATGTCGTTGATGTCGAGACGAATCCAAACGCTTAATCCTTCCAATTCGATCAGGATTTCGTTCGTATTTCTCGACGTTCCCGACCCTGACCTCACGTCCGACCGGTCCACCCGGTCGATTCCGGATAGAATCCGCTCTTCACTCGAACCGGGAGGTCCTTGCGATGAGCCAAGCGCTCAAAACGGTTGTCGCGCGCCAACGCATGCTCTTGCAGGGCGGTCTTGCGACCTCGCTGGTGCGGCTTGTCGAACCCTGTCGTGCGGTTTGGCCCGACCGTGCTGCACTGGAGCGGATCCTGCTCGCGGCACTGCCGACGCTCGCCTCCTGCAAGTATCTCTACGTCCTCGACGGCGATGCCCGCCAATTGACAGCGAACGTCTCCCCGCAGGGCCTGCTGCCGGAGCATTGGGGTCGGGATCGACGCGAGCGTCCTTACATGTCCGAGGCGCTTGCCGGCGAACGCTTCTCGCTGTCGCCCGTGTATATCAGCCGTAATGCCCGCCGTCCGTCGCTGACCGCCGTCCAGCGTATCGAGGACGAGCAAGGCGCTCTGCTTGGCTATCTTGGCGCCGATTTTGATCTGCGCGAGCTGCCGCTCACCCGCGAGCTCTACGCGCAGCCGGAGCAGTGGCTTCAGCTCAAGGGCGACCCGGCGATCCGTGGCGGACTGTTCCAGCAGCAGCGCGTCGAAAGCCTGATGGACGGACGCATCGACGAGATCCTGGCCCTGCTCGTCGAGCTCATCGCCGCGCACGGGGTCTTCCACGGCAAGCTGCATTTCTCCAGCTCGCGAGCGACACTCTGGCTCATCGACGACCCCTTTCGGTTCCGGCTCCTGGACTATGAGGATCTCGCCGATGCGGGGACCTGTCTCGCCTATCCGCAGCGCGCCTATCCGGCCGACGCAGCCATCCCGCTGGACCGGGTCGGGGAGGTGTTCAAGACCTTCAAGGATCTGCGTTTCATGGATGAGAACATCTATCTGCGCTCCGGCTCGCTCAACATCTACAACGGCATCGTCGGCCTGAATTTCTCATGCGACGGATCGCATTACATGCCATGGGATGATTTCCTGCACAAAAGCCTCGCCTTCTGGCTCGGCACCGGCGAGGCCTGCGCATTGGATGGCAGTCCCGGCTAACACCGCGGAGCGCTGTCGAATCTGCATTCAACCGAATCGCTGGAAATCGTGATGACATTGACGTCCGTAAAATTCGATGCGCGCGACCTCTTCGATACGCCGCCCGAGACGGTTTTTAACCAAGATGGGAAATAGGGGTAGGGAAGGTTCGTTGAAACGGCGATCGACGACGCCGGCCGGCTTGCCCTTGCGAGGGGTTTCTGTTGCCGAGTCGTCGTCGCCTACTGGTCGGCTACCCGCGATATGCCCGCAATGCGGCGGATACCGTCAGAGATTGAGGTCAGCGACTTGGTCGAGTCCTCTGATGCACTCGCGACTGAGATCGGCACGGCGGCGTCCGGATATCCGCCTGAGCGGGCCTTCTATGAGATCGGTCGTTTCTACAACACGATGATCCCGAGAACCTTTCGAGCGCGGTACGGGGTCTATTACACGCCGCCGGAACTGACCGAGAGGCTTTTGGATCAGGCAACTGCAGCGGGGGTGAATTGGAAGACCTGTCGGGTTCTGGATCCGGCCTGTGGAGGCGGCGCGTTCCTGGCGCCCGTCGTGCGACGCATGCTTAAGAGTGCGCGTGGTTTGTCGCCGGGCGCGGCACCCAGGCATCTCGCCTCCCGGATCAAAGGATTTAAAATCGATCCATTCGCTGCTTGGATGTCAATGGTCGCGGCCGATGCTGTGATCTGCGAAATGGGCTGCACGCCTGGATGGCTGCTTCCAGATTGCGTCGAGGTTTGCGACAGTCTGGCTAAAGCGAGTTTACAGGGTGCTGAAGACAGTCATTGGGATCTGGTTATCGGCAATCCGCCATATGGCCGTATCGGGTTGTCCCCGCAGCAGCGGGAGTGCTTTCGTCGCAGCCTTTATGGACATGCAAACCTGTACGGCCTCTTCACCGACCTCGCGGTACGCTACGCAAAAAAGGCGGCGTCGTGGCCTTTGTGACGCCAACGTCCTTTCTGGCCGGAAATTACTTTAAGAACCTGCGTCGCCTCTTGGCAGCGGAGGCACCGCCCGTGAGTCTTGATTTTGTCGCTGCCCGCAAGGGAATCTTTGACGATGTGCTCCAGGAGACCTTGCTTTCGGTCTATCGCAAAGAGATCGGCCAACGGGCGGCTCCGGCGGCAACCGTATCCTATCGAGCCGATGGCTCGCTTCAGGTCAGTCCGGCAGGTCGGTTCAGGCTCCCGGCGAATCCCTCCGGACCCTGGCTGGTTCCTCGCACACAGGCTCAAGATGCTTTGCTCGACGCTGCCGCCAACTTGTCAGCACGTCTGCGCGATTGGGGGTATCAGGTGAGCACGGGGCCGCTGGTCTGGAACCGCCATAAGTCACAGATTCACGCCGAACCGACCCCGGACTGCCTGCCGCTGATCTGGGCCGAGGCGGTCACCGTTGATGGCCGTTTCCTGTTTCGTGCAGTAAAACGCCAACATTTGCCCTGGTTCTGAATCCGGGATGCGCGGGATAACTGGCTCATTATTCGGCAGCCCTGCGTATTGGTGCAGCGGACCACTGCGAAGGAACAGTCACGCAGGCTCATTGCCGCCGAGCTTCCTGCGGATTTTCTGACCGGGCATGGAGGGGTCGTCGTCGAAAATCATCTGAACATGGTGCGGCCAATCCAAGAACAAATGCAGGTAGTCAGCACTGCGGTGCTGGCTGCGTTCCTCAACTCAGCCGCCGTTGATTCGGTATTCCGATGCATGAGTGGAAGCGTCGCGGTTTCCGCCTTCGAATTGGAGGCTCTACCACGACCATCCCCTGCGACTTTGGGACGTCTTAAGATCCTGTTGGAAAATGGCGCCGATACAGCCGCCATTGAATCGGAGTGCACACGCCTGTATGGCCCAGCCCAGCTATGACCACTCCGACACTTCCTCCTTATGTTCCGGTGTCTCTGGTGGCCGAGCGTCTGATCCAGATTTTTCCCGACGGAACGCCCAACCGCGTCTACTGCACACGTGAGATGGCCGCGAAAACGGTCTTCGTCATGCTGTATATCGGGGCGGTTGCCGGGACGGGTCGCTTTCTGGCTCCCAAGCATGTCTATCGGATGACCGAGGAGCAGGCACGACAGGTCGACCCAGTCAACCGCCAGCGTTTTGACGACGACGCCTTACGACCAGGCTATGCTCCGGCAGGAACGCGCTGGTACGCTGGCAATACTCGTGAGCCAATCCGCGACGAAACCCTGCGAGAAGGTCTTGTCGATGTGGGAGCTGTCAGCGCGCGCACCGATCTGCCGACGACGTCCAGCAAGCCCCGCTATGCGCTTGAACCGGAATTTGCAGGCCTCTTCTCCCCGGATCTGAACGGCGATTCTTTTGTGGATGCGCTCAGAACATGGAGGGCTCGGCACCTGTCGAAGGGTGCCCTTGCGCGCATCAGGCTATGCCGTCGCGGTGCTGGTATCGACGTGAACGGGGTCTTGGTCAGCTTTCCCAACGGTGAAACTCGCCGACTTGCTCCGGGTCCCAGTTCTGAGATCACCCGCGCGGTCATCGAGACCTTCGCCCCTGGTTTTCTCGGACAGCCCATCGTCCTGTGGCTGAGCGAAAGCGGCAACAAGGTCATCGCGCGGGACGACGACCTCGCGACCGCGATCGGGTTGAAAATCGAGGCGCGCCGCAATTTGCCGGACATCATTTTGATCGACCTCGCTCCCGCGGAGCCCCTGCTTGTGTTCGTCGATGTGGTCGCCTCCGATGGCCCCGTCAACCTGCGGCGGCGCAATGCCTTACTGGCTCTCACCGATGCTGCTGGCTTCGCACCGTCCCGAGTTGCGTTCCTGACGGCGTATGCCGATCGCAACGCGGCGGCTTTCAAGGGCCGCGTCGCTCCCGCTCGTCCAACCTGCAGGGTCGGCGTTATGATCCGGGTCGCCCTGTGTTGACGATGTTTCAACGGAGAGACTGTCATGCCTCAAGCCGCACTCAAAACTGGTTCGTTCACCTACGCAGACTATTGTCTCTCGCCCGAGGACGACCGCTGGGAGCTGATCGACGGTGAAGCATTCGCGATGGCGCCAGCGCCGACGCGACTGCATCAGGAGTTCGTGGTTGAGCTGGTACGCCAGGTTGCCAATGCGCTTCAGGGGCGCTCGTGCCGGGTCTATGTCGCCCCCTTCGACGTGCGTCTGCCGAAGGGCGACGAGGCCGACGCTCGGGTCGACACGGTGGTGCAGCCCGATATCGCCGTGATCTGCGATCCAAGAAAGCTCGATGCAAAGGGATGCCGCGGAGCGCCGGATTGGATCGTCGAGATCCTCTCGGCGTCGAGCGCGATCCATGACCAGGTCCGTAAGCGGGCACTCTACGAGCGTCATGGCGTGCGCGAATACTGGCTGCTGCACCCGACGGATCGAGTGCTGACCATCTATCGACTTGGTGCGGACGGCGTTTACGGGAAGCCGGACGTGCAGGGTCTGGAGGGACAGACCTCTGTCGGCGTGGTCGATGGTCTCGAGATCCACTGGCCGGCTCCCGAGACGGACCCGACACTGAGTACGGAGTCCTGACGGGCGGATGGGCTCCGGGAAGACGGTCGCAGGCCGGCGTTACCTGCATCGAACGCTGCTGGACCGCGCCGAGCCAGAGTTGATGATTGGCGTGGCCGCGGCCCTGGAGATTCTTCGGGTGTCGGTCGAGCCCGATTTCAATGTCGTGCGCGTTGCCGAGGACGGCTCCGAGGTGGCCTTCCTTAACTATCCGGACTTTTTCGAGAACCCCTTCCCGGCGCTGAAGGAGAGTTGGCGTGTCGATCGCGCGGCCGGCGAGACGGGTTATCGCACCTATGCCGACTCGCTCAATCCACCCATCCTGCATCGCAAGGAGCTGTTGCTGCCGGGCGATCATCCGGACCGGGCCGAATATGTCGCCCTGAGCGAGCAGGCCGAGTCGATCGGTCTGTTCGACGACCCCAAGCGCATCGGTTATCGGCGTCAGTGGGAGGCGTTGGTCGCGGATGCCGGGTACCGGATCGAAGGACATACGCTGGTTCCGATCGGCAATCTTGACGGAATCGCGGGCGAGGCTGCCGAGGGGGACTTGGCCGCGACCGAGGCGGCGGAGGGCGGCGCCTTGTTCCCCGGCGTCGTCGGAC
>JBGSKP010000182.1:0-9762 GCA_041741175.1 Thiocapsa sp.
TGGCGCAGCGCGGCCCGGAGCGGGGCGAACCGGGGCCAAAACAGGTCGTCGCCAAGGAGCGAGTCCGTCCGGCGGCAGGAGCCCCCGGACGGATTCACGAGCGACACGCGACTCTCCCTCTTCGTTCGGCGTAAGCCAATGAAAATCAAGGGCGGTCGAGATGGGGTGTTAAACTTGGGTTAAGGCGATCTGACCGACGATCCTTCCAACCTGTCGAGGCGATGACATCACGATGAGAATTCTTCACACCATGCTGCGTACCGGCAATCTGGAACGCTCCATCGAGTTCTATACCCAGGTGCTTGGCATGCAGCTGCTGCGACGCAAGGACTACCCGGACGGCGAATTCACACTGGCCTTCCTCGGTTATGGCGACGAATCCGAGCACAGCGTGATCGAGCTGACCTACAACTGGGGCGTGGAACACTACGACTTGGGGAGCGGCTATGGGCACATCGCCATCGAGGTCGATGATGTCTACCAGGCGACTACCCGGATCAAGGATCTGGGCGGCCAGATCATCCGTGAAGCCGGTCCGATGAACGCCGGTACCACCATCATCGCCTTCGTGAAAGACCCGGACGGCTATCCGATCGAACTGATCGGCGCTAAACCGTGACCGATTGAGGCAGTGGTCGCGGGTAGTCTCGTCGTGTCGAAGTCGTCCGCCGGCGGTCTGCTAACCTGGCCAGTTGTTTGAGATTGTGATGTTTGAGATTGGGTGCGGGGGGTTGGCTGCCCGGGTTCCGACAGCTTCAGAGCGCTGGCCGCATCCTGGATCTGTGCCCGTTCTGCGCGTTTCCTGGCAAGTACGCCGGAATAGTCTAAATTACTAATAGAAGCGAATACGAAGACGGTTCCATCCGCTCGGGTCCCCGACCTCGTCGCCGTCTTCCGTCGGACCGACAAGAACGGACCGCATCCTCTGAGGTCCTGCGTCGGTCACTCGCGGCCGCTGCCCGGCAGTAACAGGGGTGACATCGATGTTCCGCCTTCGTCCAGTTCAAGCCCGTTGGTTTGAGACGTACCTGCCGCACGCCGATACGGTGTGCGCCATCGAGATCCTGGCGCGCACCGGTGTGGTGGAGTTAGAGACCGACCCACGCGCTTCGGATCCGCTGGATACGCACCGGCTGCGCTATTTCGTGCAGCGTGGACGCGACCTCATCGCCACGCATCGCGAGGAGCTGTCCGCCGGCCGCGATCGACCGACCGCATTACAGGGCAATCCGGTTCATCTGGCGAACCAGGCCCTGCATCGGCTTAGGCTTTGGAGTGCCCGGCTGGACTTTCTCAAAGAGCATCTGGTCGAAAAACAGGCAGAGCGAGACGATCTGAAGCTCCTTGACGAGGCGCTGCGCGCCATGCGGCGCGATCAGGTCGATCTCGACGGTCTGTTTAGCGAGACCCGTTTTCTGTGTAAGTGTCTCTTCGCCTGCCCGAAGACCTGTCGACTCGAAGGCAGCGAGGTCGGCGACCAGCCTGCGCTGATCGTACGGGGGCCGCGTCACGACTTTCCCTTCATGCTGGGTCTGGCCGACCAGCGTGCCGTCATATCACATCTGGTGGTTGAGAAAGGCTGCGAACAGGTCGGCATTCCATCTTGGCTGACCGGTGATCCCGACCGGCGTATCCATCTGGTGCATGTCCATCGCGTTGAACTGGAGCATGAGATCGCCCGACTGGAGAAGATGCTGAGTGAGTTGCGTACCGATCCTCAGGTCGGCTGCGCACGCGCCAATATCGATACCCTGGCCTGGTATCTCGACAATGCGTCACGGTACCTGGGCGGCCTGGAACTCTGCCACGTCACCGGCTGGACGACCTCCGAGGATCCGGACACCCTGCAGCAGACGCTCTGGGCATCCGGTATCGAGGCGGTGGTGCGCTATCCGGATCCGCCGGCATTTGTGGCGCCGCCGGTTTCCACGCTGCAGAGCTGGTGGGCGCAGCCCTTCCGACCGCTCCTGATGCTCTGGGGGACACCGGCACGCCGTGAGGTCGATCCGAGTGGTCTGCTCGCGTTCTTCGTGCCCCTGCTCTTTGGATACATGTTCCCGGATCTGGGACATGGCTTCCTGCTGGTACTCTTTGCCCTCCTGTTCAGCAGGCGCTGGCCCGAGGTCCGCTTCCTGCTGCCCTGCGGGCTCGCGGCAATGGCCTTCGGCCTGCTGTTCGGGGAGCTGTTCGGTTTCGAAGATCTCATCCCGGCCCTTTGGCTGAAACCCTTGGAGCATCCGATTCTCGTCATGGCGGTGCCACTGGTGTTCGGCATGGGGCTGCTCCTGCTGGGGCTGATCCTCGCCGGATTCGAGGCGAAGTGGAACGGTGCCCTGGGCGCCTGGTTGGCTGTGGACGCGGCGGTCCTGGAGCTTTACGTCGCCCTGCTGGTGTCCCTGGTCTACCCCCAGGCACTCTATGTTGCCGGCTTTGCCCTAGGCCATTACATCCTGGGAAGCCTGTGGCAAGCGCGCGGAAATGGCCTCCGGGCACTGCCCGGCGCGCTCGGGCGACTGCTGTTCAGCCTGTTCGAGTTGATGCTCAACACACTGTCGTTCGCGCGCGTCGGTGCCTTTGCGCTGGCGCATGCCGCCTTCTCGCTGACCATCATGACCCTGGCCCAAAACGTCGAGAGCTCATTGGCCTGGCTTCTGATCATCGTGCTGGGCAATCTGTTTGCGATCGTGCTGGAGGGGCTGGTGGTTTTCGTCCAAACCACGCGACTAATTCTGTTCGAGTTCTTTGTTCACTTTCTCAGTGTCGAGGGACGACTGTTCCGGCCGGTGCCACGGCAGGTCGGCCGATTGTGCCGGCCGGTGCCTTAGCGCGCAGCCGATCGGCGGTACCGCGAGCGATCGCGTCGTGGCAACAGATCGGCTTCGCGTGGCGCGATGGCGCGCAGACTGAAGAACATCGGCGGGTCGAACCGCTCTCATGACCCCGGTGCTACAGCGGCAACGACATGATTCAGGATTCTGAGCCTTTGGCTGGCCTGAGCAGCCGCCACAAGCAGGCGGTCAATCGACTGCTGCGCGAACGTCTCGACAGGGTGGCGTGATCGGCCGTCTGGGAGGAGATCCGCCGGACCTTCGAAATCGGAGAACCGAGGCAGCGGAACCTCTACTTCCATTCCGAGGAACGCCGACTCCTGCCTGACCCCGGACGCTGCCCTTCAAGTCGTGGTCATCAAGAACCTCGACAGCGTCCTGGATGATGCCGATCTCGGTGGCTGAGGGCAGACATGGCGCAACATAAAGGCCGCCTAGGTCAGCCTTAAGCAGATGCATATGCTCACTCTTGACGCGGTCTTGGACAGGGTTCCGCATGTTTGATTTTCCGGACTAAACTTAGGATTAGAGAAAGGTTCCGAATGCCGAGCGCCGCCTCCGGGCGACGGTCCATTGCCTCGTTGAGAGACCGCAGATCGATCCCGGGAGACGCATCACTCGTGTCTTTCTCGCCGAAGGTTTTATCGGTCAAAACAGAAGCTGTCAACGGAGGATCCGATGAACGTTCAGCGATACCATCCATGGTTGCGGTGGTTCCTGATCTTCGCGGCGCTGACCCTGCTCGGTACGGCACCGCGAGTCGTTGCAGAGGAGGAGGAGCCCAACAACACCTGTGCGAGCGCCACCCTGATCGGCGCGATCACGTTACCTGTCGATCTGAGCGCCGAGTTGATGGAGTCGACGATGCCTGGCGATGTCGACTTCTATCGGTTCGAAGCCGCAGCCGGCACGCCGATCGACGTCAAATTGCTCGGGCAGACCAGCAGCAGCGGAACACTCACGGATCCGCTGCTGGGATTCTTCGACGGGGACTGTGCATCCATCGCCGTCAATGACGATGCGATCGGTCGTGACTCAAGGCTTGTGATCACGGTGCCCGATGATGGCGTTTTTGTCTTGGCGGCGTCGGCCTATCCCGATTTCGAGTTCTTGGGCGAGCACGAGAGTGCCGGAACCTATCGCTTGAGCCTGAATCCTGTTTCGGCCATCGGATCGATCTCCGGGCGGGTCATCGACTCCGAGTCGGCGAGTCCGGTGGATGCATATGTCACCCTCGATGCCTGTGCCGACCCGACCGATCGGCAAAGTTGCGGTAGCGTTGCCTCGGGCTCTGCAGACGCTGACGGGTTCAGGTTCGAGGGTCTGGAGAACCCATCCAATCCATTGAGTCCGGGGAGCTACCTCGTTCGCGCCAACACGACCGATCACGATTTTCCGGGCGAATCTGCGATCTTCACGGTTGGACAGGACGAGCACCACAATGTCGGGGACATCGAGATCGTTGTGCCGCTGAGCATCGGCGAGATCAGCGGGCGCTTGGTTGATGCTTATACGGGCGTTGGGATCCCCGGCGGGTACTGGGGAGACGAGTTGAGTCTGGCGTATTGTGTCGACGGAACTTGTGATTTCGTAGCCTGGACGGGTCCCGACGAGGCTGGATATTTCAGTTTCGTTCCGGCTTATCGAGGACACTTGCCGGCCGGGGATTACAGGATTGTTGCATCGGCCTTTGAATATTTGGACGGTGAGGCCGTCGACATCCCGGCGGTTGCTCACGATGAGCATCGCGAGATCGGCGACATTGCGCTGAAGCCTTGGCCCATCAAGCTCTCCCTGGTGAGATCCTGTCCGGATCTGCCATCGACCGGCGGACTGTGCCGCTATCGTGTGAAGGTGACCAATCAATCCCCGAAGGCCATTCGAGGAGCGCTTTGGAGCCTTGTGGAAACAGTGACCGGATCCTTGGCGGGCGATACGAAGTTCCAAATCGGCAATCCGATACGCATGACGCTGCGCCCCGGAGCGAGTCGGTTTATGGACTTCAAGTTCTGGATTCCGGCCAGCGTACCGGACACGGACTATGATCTCATCTGTGCAACGACGCGCTTCGGACAAGGTATCCACCAGATGTTTTTCAACACCCTGGCACGACGGGATCTCTGTATCCAAAAGGGGGCCGAAGGTTACTCGCTGGTCTCGGAGAAGGATGTCCGGTCGATCATGCGGGAGAAGCGTGGCCTGCCGATGCCGGCCCCGCAGCTGAAGTAGTCGCAGCCACGCGGCACGCCCGTAGAGATGTGCCACTAATTGTTGACCCAAGATGTGCGGGGTCGCGCGAGCGACCCCGCACAGTCGTTTCGCCTCAGGCTTTTCGCTCTTGCCCGCGTCTTCGCATTCCTCGGCGGTGTGTTCCAGATCAAGGTGGTCGAAGTGGCCCGCCCGATGAGTCGTGCCTGGTCATTCGACCAGGCACCAGGTCTGCGTCATCGCTGATGGTCGTCATGCTGTTTTCGGCATTTGGCCTAATTCAGCGCCTCTGCTTCGTCGGTGGTGACCGGCTCACTCGACTCCGGCGGGGCATCAACGGGCCCATCCGGCTCGACAAACGTGGCCGGCTCAGCCATGGGGCTGGGTTCGGCTGGTGAATCTGCTTGCGTCGCATCATCGGGGTCAGTCGACAGCTCCGGCTCGGCGACAACCTGAACCTCCGCGGCGTCGATCGGTGCCATGGATCGATCAGGCGATGGATCAGGCGCTGCCGGTTCATCCGCCGATTCATCCGCCGGCAAGGGAGGCTCCATCGTGTCGGTTGCCTCGACCTCGGTCGTCTCGACGTCGGTCACCGGCAGAAAGCTGGCCGCATCGTTGCTCAGTAGCTCGCCGAGACCGAACTCGGCGAGTTTGAAGTACCAGGGTCGATCGGCTTGTTTCAAGACGAAGTCTTCGCTGTCCTGTCCTTTGGAGACCCGATAGCTGCGCGTGGATCCGTCGGCGAGGCCGACGGTGAGTTCGAGTTGCGGCTCCTGCTGATTGTATGCCGGATCATCCTCGATCCCGAGCACACCGCGATAGCCGAGATTGGCCACGCGCATTACCAGCGCCGTGACGGTGTCTTGGTCAAGGGCCTGGTCATTGTTTTCAAGCGTCCAGGTGCCGTCTTCGCCTTTGATCAGAATCCAATCCT
Source organism: Thiocapsa sp. (assembly GCA_041741175.1). GTDB lineage: Bacteria > Pseudomonadota > Gammaproteobacteria > Chromatiales > Chromatiaceae > Thiocapsa. The sequence continues at coordinate 5,974 of JBGSKP010000182.1, forward strand.
TGGCGGCGATCCGCGTGATTTGATCCAGCTCCAGGCGCAGGAGGCCGGGGTCGATCCAGTCGTCACGCTGCGGGGAGACGTCCGAGAGCGCGATCCGCAGGTCATAGACGCCCGGATCCTCGGGCGGTCGGGCGAACACGCGGCGGAAACCGGGTGAGTCGCCGACCAGGAGGTCAGCGATCGGTCCGTCCTCACCCTCGATCGCCAGGCGGCGCTCAAAGGCGTCGTCGGCGACCTTGAAGCGCTTGCGAGCCTCTGCGGTTGTGGCGATCGGCAGTGGCTTCTTCAGTGCCGCAAGATCGCCGAGCAACTGTTCGACCTTGGGTGTTTGCACCGGAAGATCGGCCAGCTCCGCAATGACCCAGGCGTCGTCCCGGCGCGCAAGGATCAGGTTCTCCGCACCATCGCCGCTGGACACCCGGATCGCTTGGGCTTGCTCCGGCGTGAAGCTGAAGAGGGTCGCCGCCGCACCGCTCGGGGCCATGGCCCGGCCGCCGCTCAGGCTCATTCCGACGGCGATCAGGAGCTGAATGGTCAGCAACGCCGCCAGCCCCATGACGATCGGGGTGCGCAGATCCGAATGCCAACTGTGGCTCGATTGATATGTCGTCTCGGTCATCTGTGTCTTTGCCATGACTCAACGTCCTCCCGTACCCGGAATCCCGGCAAGAATCTGCGCATCCGAGCGCTCGCGACGGATGCGGATGAGGCGATAAAGCCAATAGACCAGGGCCAGGCCAACGAGGGCCAGCACATAGTTCAGCGACTCCCAGAAGATTCGGCCCTCGCGGCTGACCGGCTCCAGGAGACGACTGAACTGGCCGCGCCCACGTAGGGTCAGCAGACTCTGGTCCTCCAGCGAGGAGTCGACCGCGTTTTGAATCAGCTCCAACGGCTTAAGGTAACGGCTCTGTGTCGCCTCGCTGGCCAGACTGATCGCGGTGTCGGATAAGAAGGTCGACGAGCCGATCAGGATCAGCCGCGCCGATGCCGGGGAGTTCTCGACGACACCGGAAATCACCGTTCGCTTCTCTTCGGGCGCAGCCTCGATCTCCTCTGTTTGGTCCTCCTCGTCAGGTGCCGCCTCTTCCTCGGCCGCATCGCTCTGCAGGAGCGGAGAGGGTCGCCCGGCGAACGCCGACTGGAAGCGTCCCTGGACGGAGACGCCCAGGATCCGACTTCCCCGATCCTCGCCGCGGGCGAACCCGAGGTCGCCATGGGTCTGGAAGTCCGGTTGCATGTTCGCCGAGTCGCTGGTCCAGGCACCGGTCGAGCTGCGGATCAACGCGATCACCTGCCGTTCGGCGTTCTTCTGCGCATCCACCTCGATGGGCGAGGACCAGTTCATGGTGACCTGGCCGAGCGTGGCGGTGATCAGCGAATCCTCCGCCAGGCCATCGGTGCGAACATCCGGAAAGTAGGGGTAGTCGAGGGTCTGGATCTCCTCGATCATGAAACCGCCCAGATCACGCTGCACCGGGATCGGGAAGGGCGTGTTCTTGGGGTCCAGAACCAGACTCGGCGCCAGGGTGAGTCCCTGATGTGCAAGCCAGTCCTCCAACCCGGTCGGCGCTGCCCGTGCCTCGATGGCGTTTCCGGTCAGGTCGACATGGAAACTGGATGTGGCGAGGATGACGGTTCCGCCCTGCATCAGGAATTGATCAATGGCGAACTGCTGGCGCTCGTCAAATGCCTCGGGCGCAATGACCAGGAGCAGGTCGGCGTCTTCGGGGACCTGGCCGGAGGTCAGGTCCGTCTCGCGCAGGTTGAAGCCTTCACCAAGGGTCTCCTGAAGCAGGTTGTAGGCGGGCCCAGCGGCCGGCTCGCCGTACATCCCCGGTGTCGCTGTCGGGGTATAAAGCGCGACTGTGCGCAGTACGCCGGGTGCGAAACGCTTGATGCCGGCCTCGATGGCGCGCTCCAGGCTTGCGCGATCGAGCGCTTCGGGCAGCGGGACCGGTATGGCCTGCTCACCCGACTCCAGGACCATGTAGAAGTAGAAGGGCGTCGGATCGAGCAGGCTGACCACCAGGGGCTCGAAGCCGAACTGCTCGGCAATACTCTGGGCCAACGCGCCATCGCCGGCCGCTGGATCCTGGATCTCGAAGCTGAACCGATCCCCGGCAGCGGTGGCCAGCTCGGTCAGCACCGATTCCAGCTCTGCCCGCAGTGCCGGCAGTGGCTCGGGGAGCTGAGCGGTATCTGAGATGAACCCGCGAAACCGCACCGGCGCGCTCTGGTTGGCGAACAGATCTCCGCTGCCCTGATAGCCGTACAGAACCTTGCGGATGACGCCGGTGATGTCGTATTCAGGATTGCGCAGACGAACGTCCAGATCCGTCTCACCACGCACCTTCACATCGATCAGATCCTGGAAACCGATGGTCTCGAATTGATCGCCGTATTGAACGAGCAAATCGAAGTAGGAGTTGACCACCGACGACTGATACTTAGTCGCCGTCTGGAAGGCAACGGGGCGGATCCCGTATTGCTCGCCGGCCTCGCGCTCAAGCTCGGGCGAGCGCTGCGGGTCGACGAACTCGACGCGGACCTGACCACCGCCGGCGATCTGATACTCGCGCAGCAGATCGCGAATCTGCGGGACCAGGGGGGCCAGTAGGGGGTGTGTCTCGGCGCTGAAATAGCCACGGATCAGCAGCGGCTCTTGGAGTTGACCCAGATAGGTACGGGTCGCCTCCGAGATTGAATAGACGCGCCCTTCGGTCAGGTCCACGCGGGCGCCGCCGATCCCGCTAAGCCAGAGGTTGGCGGCCAGGACGTTGGCGACCGCGAGCGATGTCACGAGAGTCCAGTGACGGTGACGGCGCTGATCCGGCCGATGATCGGCCCAACGCAGGCGTTCCAGGCTGTACAGCGTCAGCGCGAGGAAGGCGACGACGATGCTCAAATAATAGTAGAGATCGCGCAGGTCGATGACGCCACGCGTGATGGACTCGAAGCGCGCTCCGCTGCCGATCAGTCGCAGGATCTCCGCTCCACCGTGGCCGACCAGGTTGGTCAGTGCCGGTGTGCCGATCAGGTAGAGCAGCGCGCCGACGATGGTGGTGCCGATGAGCGCAACGATCGGATTGTCGGTGCGCGAGGACACGAAGAGTCCGATCGACAGATAGGCCGATGCCAGCAGCAGCGTGGCCAGATAGGCGCCGATGACCGGACCCCAATCCATCGGTCCAAGCAGGGAGACGGTCACCGGCAGCGGCAGGGTCAATGCCAGCGCGATCGCCACCAGCGCCAGGGCGGCGAGGAATTTACCGAGCACCAGGTGCAGGGTCGGCACCGGCAGGGTCATGAGAGTTTCGAGCGTGCCGGCACGCCGTTCCTCGCTCCACAGCCGCATGGTGAGCGCGGCGCAGAGAAAGATCAGCAGCACCGGCATCCAGTCGAAGAGCGGACGGGCATCGGCGATGTTGCGCGCGAAAAAGGCGTCCACCCAAAAGAAGACGAACAGAGAGACCGCTAGAAAGGCGCCGATGAACAGATAGGCGACCGGCGAGCCGAAGAAGGCGCCAAGCTCGCGGCGTGCGACGCGTAGGATCTCACGCATAATCAATCTCCATTTGCTCCAATGTCACGGCTCCGAAGAGGTCTTCGAGGTCACGCCGCTCGGGCGCAAGCTCATGGAGGCTCCAGGCGTGCTCGCCGATCGCCTTGGCCACTAACGGCGCGATCGCGTGTGGGTCGGCGGCGCTCAAGCCGAAACAGCGCAGCCCGTCGCTCCCGTCCCAGACTTCGACGCCGGTGACACCGGAGATGCCGGCGAAGACCGGC
>JBGSKP010000183.1:0-4415 GCA_041741175.1 Thiocapsa sp.
GGGGCGCATCGCCGGCCGAGACGGGGCGAAGGGGCTGGGTTTCACCAATTGCGCGAGTATCGCCATGGCGACGGGCTGCGACGGATCGACTGGAAGGCCGGCGCACGGATGCGCAGGCTGATCGCGCGCGAATACGAGGACGAGCAGGCTTTGAGAGCCGCGAAAACTGGAAGGCCGGCGCACGGATGGGTAAGCTGAACACAGCGCGCTAAGCATGGCCGCATGCGGAATCGCGAAGACACCTGCCCCGGCGGCGCCAGTCGCCGACATCCTGCTCAACCACACCCTGCCCAACGACAAGAGGAACCCAAGAATGCGTTTTCTGCTCGGAGCACTCGCGCTCGCCGCGTCCATCCCGGTGCAGGCCGCGATCCCGGCGACGCCGGTGATGACGGTCTATCAGTTCAACGGACCATTGGAGATGCCCTACTTCAGCGCCGAGGGCTTTGCCCGCTCCGGGGCCAAATCACCGGCCGGCACCCTGGCCCAGGGCACATCCGTGATCCCCTGTCTAGTGATCCGCGACGGCAAGCCCTTGACGGACGACTCGGGGACGCCCTATGTGGGTTTCGAGGTCGTCGTGGATCCACGCAAGGCCACCCGCTCGGCGACGGACAGCTTCAAGAGCGAAGTGGCCGCACGCAAATCGATGAAGGTCCAGAACCATCACTGCCCGGCGAGCGTGAAGAACGTCATCAATGTCCGCAATCTCTACGCGCTGGAGAAAGCGCCCTTCTTCGACCCCGCGCCCAGCGGGAAAGGCGGCAGTCCCGGCGGGGCAAGCGAGCTCGATCGCATCGTGCGCGCCTTCCATGCCTCAAGCCAGTGCGAGAGCGCCAACCGCCGTCTGACCGGTCGCCGCGCAGCACTCGATCGCGCCTGGAGCGATTTCATCGACAGCAACGGGCGGCTTGGCTCGAAGACGACGCTTGCCCGCGCCAAACACCTCGACTACGGCATGCGAACCGCCATCTACGAAGGCCATCTGGATCGCGGCTGTAACGCCTACGGGGCGTGCGAGCGCAACATCATTCTGCTGTCGATCCGCAACCGCGCCGTCGGCCAGTGTCTCGGTCGGCAGGGCTGCGACTTCCCCGGCGACTTCCAGGGGGTGTCTTCCTCGGTGTCCCAGTACAACATCTGGGATGAGTATCTCACCCAGATTTCGGGTCTCACCGCCTGCTATCTCAGGCCGGACCTCGCGGAGAACGAGCGCTACGCGAAGATCCAGGCCATGTACACCCAGAGCGTCGGCGATGCCGAGCGCATCCTATTCGGCAGCGAGGAGGATCTTCAGGAGGTTTTCCCCGAGAATCGCCTGGCCGATCTCACCTCGATGCGTCATTACTATCACGCGCCCGCGATGGGCAAGTGCTTCCCGAACCATGACCGTGTCGAATACATGACAGGCGCGGTCGCCCGTAACGGCGAGGACTTCGCCCTGATCGCAAACACCCGGATCAAGGTCGGTGCCGCCAGCGAGGACGGCTATCGCTTCGAGGGGTTTCGGTTCGATGAGACGCCGGAGCGTGACGTGATCCGCACCGAGAACAGCTATCCGGGCTTCATCGTCGACGGTCGCAAGGTCTCGCTGCGCGCCCCCAAATCCTGTCCGCCCTACGGCATCCCGAGCGGCTGCCGTTCAGGCAACGTCGGGCGTTACCGCACGACCCCGAGCTGGCTCGCGCAAGGCAAACCGGTCGAGATCACTTGCCGCATTCAGGACAAAGGCGAATCCTGCCGCGGCAACGCCACCACCCGGACCGCCAACGTCGGCGGGGTCTGCGACAAGGAGATGCGACCGGTCGCGGGGGTCCATTGAGTCGGGCGACTGTCGCCTGAGGGGCGGCGCGCCGGATCTAAACGGCGTTCGGCGCGACCTGCCCTTGCCCGTTTGAACACTCCGGGGCAAGGGGTATCGCCGTCGCCTCCAGGTTCAGGGCCAAGGCGCCGATCAAGCCGGCCTCGGCCTGCGCTATCGAGACCTCAGGGGCCAGATCGGCGATCTGGGTGACGGCTAGGCCAGGATAGCCGCAGGGATTGATCCGACCAAAGGGGTCGAGGTCCATGCGCACATTCAGGGACAGACCGTGATAGCTGCAGCCCTTGCGGATGCGCAGACCGAGCGCGGCGATCTTGGCGCCGGCGACGTAAACGCCTGGCGCGTCCAGGCGTCGCCCGGCACTCACGCCCAGGGCGCCAAGCAGGTCGATCACGGCTTGCTCCAGCCGCTCCACCAACCGTTTGACTCCAAACCCGGCGCGGCGCAAATCAAGGAGGACGTAGACGACCAGTTGCCCGGGACCGTGATAGGTGACCTGACCCCCGCGATCGACCTTGATGACCGGGATGGATCCGGGATCCAGGACGTGCTCTTCGCGGCCGGCCTGGCCGAGCGTGAAGACCGGCGGGTGCTCAAGCACCCACAGCTCATCCGGGGTGTCCGGCCCACGCCGATCGGTGAAGTCACGCATGGCTTCAAGGGTCGCCTGGTACGGCTGATAGCCAGCGAAACGACGCACCAGCAGCGGACGCGAGCCAGCCGTCGCAGCGCTCATAGCACCCAGACGACCGACTCGTGCCCAGTTAAGTCGCGGTAGATGGCGTCGAGCTGCTCCCGGCTTTGCGCCTGGACGGTCAGGGTCACGGAGACCCACTTACCGCCCCGGCTGTAGCGGGTCTGGACATCCCCATCCGTCAGACGCTCGGCGTGCCGGTTGACGATCTCGACCACCAGCGCTTCGAATTGGACACCGGCCAGACCCATCGCCTTGATCGGGAAGCGGCAGGGGAACTCCAGCAGCGTCTCGACCGATTCGGCGGTCGGCGCAGTCGGCCATGTCGGCAAACCCGCCGGAGGTGATTTGGATTGAGTCATCGCGGCTAAAAGAGCTGGAGCACGCTGTCCTTGGCCATCTGCCAGAGACTGCCCTTGCCGACATCCTGCAGCGCCACCAGCGGGACACGATTGAGCTCATCGCTGCCGAGGGTGACGACGATCTCGCCCACCTGCGTGCCACGCGTCACGGGGGCCGTCAAGCTAGCCTGCGACTTCTCCAAACGGGCCGCCAGCTCAGCGTAGCGGCCGCGCTGGAAGGTCGCAAAGACATCGCCCCCCGGTCCGACCGGGAGCGTTTCCTGATCGCCCATCCAGATCCGCAGGGTTTCGACCGGCTCGTCAGCCGGATAGAGACGATGGCTCTCATAGAAGCGGAAACCGTAGTTCATCAGAGCCAGACTGGCCTCGGCCCGTGCATTGGGACTGGGCGATCCCATGATGACTGAAACCAACCGCATGTCCTCGCGCTTGGCCGACGAGACCAGACAGTAACCGGCGGCCTGTGTGTAACCGGTTTTGATGCCGTCCGCTGATTCGTCCCGACGCAGCATCGGATTGCGGTTCTGCTGGGTGATGCCGTTGAAGGTGAATTCCTCGGTGCTGTACCAGGCGTAGAACTCGGGGAACTCGCGGATGATGGCCATGGCGACGGTGGCGATGTCGCGCGCCGTGATATAGAGCTCCGGGTCGGGCAAACCGTGCGGATTGGTGAAATGGCTCCCCGTCATCCCGAGCCGCTGGGCATGACTGTTCATCAGGTCGGCAAAGGCCTCAACGCTCCCGGCGACATGCTCGGCCAGGGCGACGCTGGCGTCATTGCCCGACTGCACGATCATGCCCATCAGCAGATCCTGCAGGGGGACTTGCTTGCCAACCTCGATGAACATCTTCGAACCGCCGGTGCGCCATGCCCGTTCGCTGACGAGTGCCTGGTCGGTCAACTTGATCTTACCGGCCGCCAGCTCGCGGAAGACCACATAGCCCGTCATGATCTTGGTGAGACTGGCCGGCTCCAGACGCTCGTCGGCGTTCATCTCGGCCAGGATCTGGCCGCTGTTGAAATCAATCAGCAGGTAACCCTTGGCGGCGACCTGCGGCGGATCCGGGATGGGTTGCTGTGTCTGCGCAACCGCAACCGGGAGCGCAAAGGCCAACGACAGCAACAGGTGCTTTACAACTGACTTCATGTGGATCATCCGGGGCTAAAGAGGGTAGGCAGGTGCTCAGTGCCTATTCTAACCGCCCACACCCGCATTTGGCAGTCGCGGCGGGACGGCGTCGCCCGCCGGCGAAGGGGCGCGATCGGCTTGAACCGAAGCGATCGGCCACGGCGCACGCTCGGCATGGAGGTCCGGCTCGGGCTATGACTATGGCCGATCCGGGCCCCGGTCATCGCGCACGCGGATCGCTTCGCTCAACTGGTAAACCGCCATCGCATAGAGATTGCTGGGGTTGTAGCGGGTGATGACGTAAAAGTTATCCAGACCAAGCCAGTATTCGGGCTCGCTGCCCGCGAGGTGGATCAGCGTGACCGGGGTGTTCGGCGCGAGCGGCTCCTGCCAGGCGACACCCGCCA
>JBGSKP010000184.1:0-2735 GCA_041741175.1 Thiocapsa sp.
GCGGGAGCGACAGGTACAGCGCCTCGATGCCTTCTCGGTTGAAGCGTCCCCCTCGGGTTGCGGCGCCTGCGCCGCTGGTGGGCCGGCTGGCCCACTGCGGGGTATGCGCCCGGAATAGCGTGGTGCCGGCGGGTAGGTCGATCAGGATCATCCGACGAAGCCGGCGCCGATCGACTCCAGGTAGCCAATCGCATCCTCGGTCCGGCCTTCCTGTACCAGTTGCAACAGGGTCTTGTGACGGAACGCAGGAATGGGTTCGTTCTTGACCAGGAAGATGGCGCGTTGTGGGTCCGGCTGCACCGCCGCAGCGGCCGACAGCACGCGCATCAGGTCACGCAGTGCGGATTGCAGTCTTGGGGATTCCGGGTGGGTGCGCAGGGTGTTGCGATGGACGCCCGCCAGCTCGGCCAGATCCTGCTGTTGTATGCCGAGGATGTCGGCGACGCCCGCTGCAGAGAACCGCGACGTCCCGGGTTCACGCGTGGATTCGAGCACGTCTGCGAAGATGGCTGCCATGGAATTGCACCTAAAGAGGCATCTATGAGATGCACATTCTACGCACAGTACGAGCACGGCTCAAGTTCCAGCCCGTCCCGCGGCCTGTCGCGACGGGTAAGTCGCCTGCTCCAGCGACCCTGAGGGATCGCTCCAAACAGTGTGAGGGTCATGAGCTGCGCAAGATTGATCCTTGCCGCGCCCGACGCGCCGGCACGGTTTCCCGACTCGCCGCATGAGGTTGCGGGGAATGGTAATGGTTGCCGTTTTGACGATGCTGTCGCTTGGATCGACGCACCCGGCCCGGCTCCTCGGCCCATCCCACCGGCGAGCTGCGCGATATGGACCTGCAGCCGTCCCGGCACGTCGAGGCGGCCCCTTCGAGCGTCAGCTGCACGCGCTTATGGAAAGCTTTCCATAACGAATAAGCGTTTATCCGTTGTGCGCGCCACGCTGATCTCCGGTCGTGGCACGGCGCTTGGCGCGCACGACGGATAAACGCTTATTACGCATTTCACTCTGGACGCGGTTTAAGCGGAAGTATGGCCACCTAACGCACTTACGGTGCCGTTCAAGCAGTCGCCTAATCATCTCACGAAGACAGGGATGTTTGGAGTACCGACCTGTGGCGCCAACGAGATGGGCCCGTTCGTCCGGCGAATACTGGGCTTCGAAGGGGTTGCGGTTTTCGGGATAGCGCGGCGTGATTCGTCGACGACCAAGACCGGCTTGCCTACCTTGGCTGGCTGCACGCCTACGTGCTGATCACCAACCATGTCCATTTGCTGCTGACGCTCGTTTTTGTGGCGCCCGTGACTCCAATGGCTCGTACCATCTACCCTGGTCAGCTCCAGGACGTGCGGCGCCGCCTTCTTGAATACCGTCTCTTCCTCGTCGCTGATGTTGGACTGCCGGCTCTTGGCGAAGTCATAGACGAAGAAGGCGCGATGCGCCTGGCGGCACAGGATCAGCTTCCGAGACCCCCGAGCGACCTTGCCCGGGGCGCGCGACGCGTTACTTAATGTTCCCGCCGCCGAAGTCGGCATTGATCACGCCGTTCTCTACTCGCTGGACGGCTGCGCGGAGTGCCGCGTCCTGGACCTCGACTTGCGCGCGAAGTGCTCGAACCAAGCGTTCTTGAAGATCCTCGTGTGGCCCTAACCCGCGCGTTGAGATCACGCTCAGCATGACGCCAAACGTCGGCCGCGCGATGTCAGAGTCCGGGCCACGGGAGTCCACGTCATCATCGACGTTAGATCCGCAGCAACAGGCGGGCGGGATCCTCCAGCGTGTCTTTGATCGAGACGAGAAACTGTACCGCCTCGCGCCCGTCAATGATGCGATGGTCGTAGGTCAAGGCCAGGTACATCATGGGTGCGATCTTGATCTGGCCGTTCTCCACGACTGGGCGTTCCTGGATCTTGTGCATCCCCAGAATGGCGCTCTGCGGCGGATTCAGAATCGGCGTGGACAGCAGCGAGCCAAAGACCCCACCGTTGGTAATGGAGAAGGTGCCGCCGGTCAACTCCTCGTAGCTCAGATTGCCGTCCTGTGCCTTCTGGCCGAAGGCGACGATGCCCTGCTCGACGTCGGCCATGGTGAGCTGATCGCAATTGCGCAGAATGGGGACGACCAGTCCGCGCGGCGAGCTGACGGCAATGCCGATGTCGTAGTAGCCGTGATAGATGATGTCGTCGCCGTCCACCGAGGCGTTGATGACGGGGAAGCGTTGCAGGGCCTCCACCGCGGCCTTGACGAAGAACGACATGAAGCCCAGCCGCACCCCGTGTGTCGTTTCGAACTGGTCCTTGTAGCGGCTGCGCAGCTCCATGACGGCCTTCAGATCAACCTCGTTGAAGGTGGTCAACATGGCTGAATGTTGCTGCGCCTGGACCAGGCGCTCGGCGATGCGGGCGCGCAGACGCGTCATGGCAACACGCTGTTCAGGACGTCCGGCCTCGCCGGTGAGGCTGGGTGTGTGGGCCGGGGTCTGTGGGACGCTGTCGGGGTCTTGCTCGGGTGTTGCCTGCTCGCGCTCGTCTAGGTAGGCCATCACGTCGGCCTTGTGAATCCGCCCATCCTTACCGCTGCCTGCGATGGCGCCGGCATCCAGATCAAGCTCTTTCACCAGGCGGCGCGCGGCGGGTGCGAGCTGCGGGGTCGCGACCCCGGCCGTGGATGCGGGTTTGAATTCTTTAGCCGATGCCGCGGGCGATGCCGGAGCCGGCGACGCCGTCCTG
>JBGSKP010000185.1:0-4077 GCA_041741175.1 Thiocapsa sp.
GCCAGGCCGTGCCCCTGGGCCGGCCCAACGCCGGGGAAGAGCGGATGAACAACGGCGCTCGCGCTCAGGATGTGGCGCTCTCCTTCGTTGCGCAGCCGCAGGCGCATCGCGGTGAGCCGCAGCCCATCCCAGCGTGTTGACGGTCGTTCGTCGCGGATCTGGATCTCGCCGATTACCAGCTCGACCTGGGCTTGGGTGAGAAGAAACTCCAGCGCCCTCGGATCCTTGCCGCGTAGCAGCTCCAGTCCGTCGACCTGCAGACGACCCTCGCGGTCGACCCGCGCCGCCAGCGTCGACCCAACCAGGGTCATGCTCGTGATCTGCGGCGACCCGGTACGTAGCGAGGCGATGGGATCGATCTCGATCGCCAGGGCATCGAGTGCCAGGACGTTCGTTCCCTGCTGCCGATCCGCAAGAACGACATCCCGCACAGTCAGACGGGGCTTGAGCCCGGAGAAACGCAACCCGGAAAGACTCACCCCCGAGAGACTCACCACGGCGGAGCCCAGCCGGACGTCGTAGCCGAGCCGCGTCGCCAGCAGATCCGCGATCCAGACATTGTCCGTCTCGGTCAGCGGAAGGACGACGCGCGCGGCGGTTACGAGCAGGGCGATGAGCACCAATCCCGTCGTGCCGAGGATGATGATCAGCCTTGCGATACGTCGAGCCAAACGGCTCGTCATGGTTCCCTGCCAGGACATCTCAGCGCATCCCCACCGGATCATCAAATCAGCACGACGTCATACTGCTCCTGAGTATAGAGCGCTTCGGCTTGAAGACGGATCGGCCGGCCGATGAAGGCTTCCAGCTCGGCGAGATGGGCCGACTCCTCATCAAGCAGCCGATCGATCACCTCGGGGGACGCCAGGACCAGAAGGGTCTCGACATCGAACTGACGTGACTCGCGCAGGATCTCGCGAAAAATCTCGTAGCAGGTGGTCTGGGCGGTCTTGACCGAACCGCGCCCGCCGCAGTAAGGACAGGGCTCAGAGAGCACATGCTCAAGCGACTCGCGGGTGCGCTTGCGGGTCATCTCCACCAGCCCGAGCGAGGAGACCTCGGTGATGTGGGTCTTGGCGTGATCACGAGCCAGGCACTTTTCCAGTGCGCGCAGCACCTGGCGCTTATGCTCCTCTTCGGTCATATCGATGAAGTCGATGATGATGATGCCGCCGAGATTGCGCAGTCTGAGCTGACGGCAGATCGCCTGAGCCGCCTCCAGGTTGGTCTTGAAGATGGTCTCTTCGAGATTGCGATGACCGACGAAGGCGCCGGTATTCACATCAATGGTGGTCATGGCCTCGGTCTGATCGATCACCAGATGACCGCCCGACTTGAGCTGGACCTTGCGTTGGAGCGCTTTGCGGATTTCCTCTTCAACGCCATAAAGATCGAACAGCGGGCGCTCGCCCTGATAGTGGTCGATGCGCTCTTTGATCTCGGGGATGTACTTGGCCGCGAAGGCGCGTGCCTTATCGACCATGGCGCAGGAATCGATGCGGACACGCTCCACCTCCGGCGTGACCAGATCGCGCAGGGCACGCAGGGCGAGCGGCAGATCATCGTGGACCAGGCCGATCTCGGTCGCTGCGGCGCAACGCTCCTTGATCCAGCGCCACAGCTTGGCGAGAAAGGCCATGTCGCGACACAGGGATGCATCGGCCACGCTGTCGGCCGCGGTGCGCGCGATGAAACCGCCCTCGCCTACGTGCGCATCGACATAGCGCTGCAGGATGTCGCGAAGTCGCCGCCGTTCCTCTTCGTCCTCGATCTTCTGCGAGACCCCCGTGCTCGCCAGGGCCGGCATGCAGACCAGATAGCGCGAGGCGACCGAGATGTTGGTGGTCAGCCGCGCACCTTTGGAGCCCAGCGGATCCTTCACCACCTGAACCACCAGCCGATCGCCTTCGCGTACCAGCTCGTGGATCTGGTCGCTGCGCGGCTCGCCCTGGGGGCCGACGATGTCAGAGGCATGCAGGAAGGCGGCACGATCCAGGCCGATATCCACGAACGCGGCCTGCATCCCCGGCAAGACCCGGCAGACGCGACCCTTATAAATATTGCCGACCAGACCGCAACGCTCGGCTCGCTCGATGATGATCTCCTGCACCACGCCGTTTTCGACCACGGCGACTCGGGTCTCAGGCGGCGTGACATTGATCAGGATCTCTTCACTCACGGAAAGGGCTCTCGTTTTTGTCGTTGTTGTGGATTCGTATCGAGCCTACCTACCTTTGGCGCGGAAAGACAGGCTGAGCAGGATGCAAGCGATAGCTCGCCCGCACCGCGGACCCTTCGGCGCTGCGTCTCAGATCCGGGCGGACGCTGCTGCGACGACAGCGATGCCGGCATCAGCCAACAGTCGGCCTGTCTCGAACAACGGCAATCCCATCACGCCCGAATAGCTGCCCTGAAGATCCGCAATGAACAGGGCGCCCAGGCCCTGAATCGCATAGCCGCCGGCCTTATCGCAAGGCTCCCCGGTTTGCCAGTACAGCAGAATCTCCGACTCATCCAGTGGCCGAAAAGTCACCAGACTCTCGCTCAATGCCGTGCGCTCGCGCTCCCCGACGATCAGGGCAACCGCGGTCAGAACTCGATGCACGCGACCGGACAAGGACCGCAACATGCGAACGGCCGAATCCTGATCGCGGGGCTTTCCCAGGGTGACGTCGTCGACCACCACCGCCGTATCCGCAGCCAGCACCGGTCGCATCTCCTCGGCCACGAGCGCCGCGCGCCCAGCCCGTGCCTTCTCCAGTGCAACGCGCACGACATAACTCTTCGGCGACTCACCCGGCCGGCGCCTCTCGTCGGTCTCCACATCGACCAGCGCGACCCGCATCCCGATCTGCTCCAGCAAAGCAAGCCGGCGCGGCGAGCGCGACGCAAGATGCAGGTGATGCTCCACCGTTTCGTTATTAGTTTGGGTCATCGCCTGTCAGTCAAAATACTGCCTATCTTTAACGTGTGACGTTCCAAGTCCGCACAAGTCCGCGTAGGCGCGTGGCATGCCCGCGCTAGACCTCGCGGATCGCACCACTGGCGGGCGTCAGGCGCGCGGGCATGCCACGCACCTACGGGAAACTTGGCTTGATTTGGTTGCGCAAGGGACGCTAAATCTCGGAAATCCCCTAACCTTCAACCGTTTTGCCTTTAGCCTTTTACCTTATTCAGTCCACCCCACCACGATGGTAAGGATGCCCCTGCACCAGGGTCCAGGCACGATAAAGTTGCTCGGCAACGATCACCCGCACCAGCGGGTGCGGAAAGGTCAGCCGCGACAACGACCAGCGCTGCTCGGCACACGCCAGACAGTCATCGGCCAGGCCATCCGGTCCGCCGACCAGCAAGGCCAGATCGCGTCCGCCGCCCAGCCAGGACTGCAACTGGACGGCCAGGGTCTCGGTGCTCCAGGACTCACCTGCCGCGTCGAGCGCCACCACCCCCGCGCCCTTCGGGATCGCCTTAAGCATCCGCCGTCCCTCCTCGGCACGGGCACGCTCGGCCAGACTCCCTTTGCCGCGCTGACCGGGATCGATCTCCACCAGAGAGAGCGCGCACTCCGAGGGCAGCCGTTTGGCATATTCCGCGTAGCCGGACTCCACCCAGCCCGGCATCCGGCGACCGACCGCGATCAGACGGATGCGCATCGGCTCGCGATCCGCCGGAATGAGCCGTTATACTCGGAGGCCATCTTCATCGATTCCCGTCACCACCATCATGTCAGACGCACGCAGCCGACTCGCGGACCTCGCCGATCATCGCATCCTCATCCTCGACGGGGCCATGGGGACCATGATCCAGCGCTACCAATTGGAGGAGGCCGACTACCGTGGCGAGCCGTTCAAGGACTGGCCATCCGATCTAAAGGGCAACAACGATCTGCTGTCTCTGACCAAACCGGACCTGATTCGCGCGATCCACGAGCAGTACCTGGAGGCCGGTGCCGACATCCTGGAGACCAACACCTTCAACGGCAATCGCCTATCCCAGGCCGATTACGGTTTGCAGGACTATACCGCAGAGATCGTCACCGCCGCGGCCCGGCTCGCCCGCGAGGCGGCCGACGCTTGG
>JBGSKP010000186.1:0-2450 GCA_041741175.1 Thiocapsa sp.
CGCCTATCTGATAAGCGCACTTCTCCGGACGCACGTGACGCCACTGGTGGTCTGTTCGTCGCAGGCCAAGAGCATCAACTGCATCCCTTGCCAGTTGACCGTCGGCTATCGGACGGCGACACGAGCGTCGCCTTGTGGCCGTCAAGAGCCCGCCAGCGGACGGCGTTGAACGGCCGGTATGCGCGATGAAGCTGACAGCCAAAGACTCGCCATCCGCATAGGCGGGATCGACCATCGTTGAAAGCAACATGCCTGATCCGTGCAGCGCACGATGTCCGTGGAGCCCAGACATCCGCAGTACCTACGGCGCACCCTTGGGCGTCAAGACACCGACCTGGCTACCGCCGGCGTCGAACTGCACGCGGCGGCGGGCCATGGCGCTCGGAGATGGTCCTTCCAGGTCCCCGCCACCGCCCTCGCCTTCGCGCCAGGCCCTTGGATCCGCGAACACGACACTGCAGCCCGAGCATTGGTACAGCCCGGTGGCCTTCATGGCGCCCGATTCGTCACGAGCGACCACCTTGCGATAGCTGGTCGCGCCGCACATGCGGCAGCAGTTGATCGGGATGGTGTGCCTCGACATATGATCTTTTATACAGTATTTCGAATCGCAGCGCCGCGGTACCTCTGGAACGATCCCAGGGCGCCGACCCGCCTGCTATCGTGCCTAGCAGCATCGATCCCGTCGCTCCATCCGCACCAGCCTCCGGACCTACGAATGTCAGACGAGAACCAGTCGGTCATCCCCCGCTCTTTCGTCGATCTTTTCGTGCCGGCCGGCGCGATCAAGCCGCGCGAATCCCGTGCGGTCATTGCCGCACGCTACGAACTGTGCGAAGACATGGCGCAGATGCTCACCGAGCACGCCAGGACGAAGCAGTTCGAGCTGGGCGTGACGGCGGAAGACGTCCTTGATCGCGTGCATCGCGGTCTTCTTGTCGCGGGTTCAGTGGTCGAAACCGACGAAGCAATGTGGATCGTCAGTCGCTTGGCGGAGTTGCTGGATTGGCCGATGCCCCGTATGCCAACCGCAGCGCAGCCGCGCCCGGCGCCGACGACATGAAGATCTGCGTTCCAAGCTCCCCTGTGCAATCACTATGCACCGCCTCGACCGGACGGATGACCTGGTCCAGCGCTGGCGACCCCCGCGCCGGGCAGTGGTGAGTTTCACGCTGGGGCCAATCTTTCCTCGAACGCAGGGGCCGCTCGTCCGTGCGTCGCAGGACAACCACAGTGATGTGCCGATCGAACTTGCGGGCGTCGATCAGTGGCTGCTCGGCAGCGTCACCGATGCCGCCGCGCTCGTTCGACTTGCTCCTGCAGAAGTCTTCGCCGCCGACCAGCGATGTAACACCCCCTTTCGGGGGAGGCGGCATCCCCTCGAAGGGTGAGGCCCACCAATGGGGGAGCGACGGCGGTTCTCGTAGCAGCGACGATGGCGCCTATGCGTTTCCACAGCCAATGGGACCTGCGACCATGACCTCCCCTGCGCTGCAAGCCGTCAACTTGCGTCTGGACATCATGAGCATGGCATTGGCCGAACTCGCGCGGGCGTTGCCACCAACGCAGGCTGCACGTGTCGCCGAGGCCATCGTCAAGCAGGCGATGGGGCGGCTGGCCGGCGCTTCGATATCCGAGATCACCGACGAATCGATCGCTGCCGACCTGGCGCCGCTGTTGTCGGCGCTACACAGGCGTTGAGGAGCCGTCTTTGCCGTCGGATCTCAGGCGAGCCTGCAATCCGCTGCGGCGAAACATCCCCCGACAGACCCAGGCAAGTTGAGCGGGCGATGGTCACTCGACACTGGCGCCACCGGCGCCATACCGGTTCAGCCCAGCGCGTCGATCAACGAGCCTGTCATGCGGTCACCGGTCTTGAACGCCGCCAGATTGGCCAGAAAAGCATTCTTCGCCTGAAGGAGGCCGACCACGTCGGTCTCGACGGCCGGACCTGCTTGTGACGCTGGTCCAACGCTCGCATTCACGCCACCGGACGGGTTGGCTGTTTGCAGCACCTGATCGCGAGTGAAGCCGGCGGAGTTCAGGTTGGCAATGTTGTGCGCCGAAGTCTGCAACGCGCTCTGCGCAGCGTTCATGCCGGACAGGGCGATGGCGGTGATCGAACTCATGGGGTGGCGCAAAGCTCGTACACCGCAGCGTAGTGCATGAGCCGTGCGGGCGGGTGATTGCGGGCCATGGGTCTTGCCAGATCGGCCGAAGAATTCACGAGATGTGGGGCTGGCGCTGCGCTCCGCGGCCGGGGACCGCGAACGATCGGCGTGGCCATGTTGCGGCCAGCGAGCTGGCCCACGGCCGTTGCGCAGCGCTGCGGCTGCGCACGAAGGCGCTGACAGTTTTTGCCTCGAAGTCATCGCAAGAACTCAGCCCGAAAGCCTCTAGAGTCAGGCCAGGACATCGAACGAGGACACGCCCATGCGCCGATCTCCACC
>JBGSKP010000187.1:0-2047 GCA_041741175.1 Thiocapsa sp.
GCGGGCGCCAGCACCGGGCAACAGCTCCTCTACGGCGTCGACCAGCAGGTCCGGCGGCTGGAGTCCGAGGGCAAGGTCGTCAAGCACGAGTGGTGGGAGTTCTTGTCCCTGCTGCTGGATGCAGACGGCCTCTGTCGCGGCATCGTGGCGATGGACCTGAAGAGCTTGGAGGTGCGTGCCTTCACGGCCGACGCGGTCGTCGTGGCCAGCGGCGGCATGGGTCAGGTCTATGCGCCCAAGAGCACGACCTCGACCAACTCGACCGGTGCCGCGGCGAGCCGCTGTTACCGACAGGGTGCCTGGATGGCCAATGCCGAGTTCTTCCAGTTCCACCCCACGGCCATGATGGGGCACGACAAGAACCGGCTTATGAGCGAGGCGGCGCGCGGGGAGGGCGGGCGCATTTGGGTGCCGAAGACGCCCGGCGACCGGCGACCGCCCAAGACTATCCCGGAGACCGAGCGCTTCTATTTCCTCGAGGAGTTCTTCCCGGCCTACGGCAACACGGTCGCCCGCGACGAGGCGGCGCGCGCTATCTGGACCGTGACCCGGCAGATGGGTCTCGGCATCGGCAGTGACGGCGGCGACCGGGTCTATCTGGATCTGACGCACCTGGATGCGGCTTTTATCGGCTCGCGCCTGGGCGCCATCCTGGAGATCTATCGCAAGTTCGCCGGCGTCGATCCCATGACCGAGCCGATGGAGATCTTTCCCGCGGCGCACTACGGGATGGGCGGGCTTTGGGTCGACTTCGAGCGCTCCGCCGATGGCGGAATCCAGCCCGACAGCCCGCGCAATCACGCGACCAACATCCCCGGACTCTATGCCTGCGGCGAGTGCGACTACGCCTATCACGGGGCCAACCGGCTAGGCGCCAACTCGCTGTTGTCCGCGAGCTATTCGGGACGCGTCGCCGGGGAGTCGGTGGTGAGTTACCTGAAAGGTCTCGCGGCCGATCGCAGTGCGCTGGCCCCGGAGATCCTGCAGGCCGAAGTCGCGCGCCAGAATGCGATCAACGTGGAGTTGATGCGGGCCGAGGGGGCCGAAACGCCTTATCTCATCCAGAAGGATCTCGGCGCGCTGATGACAGCCAAGGTCGGCGTGGTGCGTGCGAACCCGGAGCTGACATCCGCCCTCGGCGAGCTTCAGATGCTGCAGGAGCGCCTGAGCAAGGCCCGCCTCGGGGAGTCGAGCACCTGGGCGAATCAGAGTCTGGCCTTCGCGCGTCAGCTGGGCGACATGATCGAGCTGGCCGGAGTCGTGACCCAAGGCGCCTTGGCCCGCGACGAGTGCCGCGGTGCCCATTACAAACCGGCGTTCCGGATCCCGATCCCGGAGGGCAAGTTCGCCGGCGACCCCGAGTTTGAGGCGTATCGCGATCGCTGGCACGCGAACAACGAACAGTGGCTCAAGACCACCATCGCCGAGCACACCGAGGACGGGCCCAGACTCAGCTACCAGGAGGTGGACCTGAGCGTCTACGCGCCGACCGAGCCGAGGGATTACCGATGACCGAGCAGCCGATCCGTCTGCACATCCGCCGTCAGGACCGACCCGACAGCGCACCCTATTGGCAGGAGTTCGCGATCCCCGGTCATCCCGACCACAACATCATCTCGCTGTTGATGGCGTTGCGGGAGAACCCGGTCACGGTCTCGGGTCAGCGGGTCGATCCGGTCGTCTGGGAGCACAACTGCATGGAGGAGGTCTGCGGCGCCTGCGCCATGCTGATCAACGGCGTCCCTCGCCCCTCCTGCTCGGCACTCGTCGCCGAGCTCGATCAGCCGATCCGCTTGGAGCCCTTGCCGAAGTTTCCGGTCGTGCGCGATCTGCTGGTCGATCGCCGGCGGATCGATCAGGGTCTCAAGCAGGTCAAGGCATGGATCAAGGTCGACGGTGTCTGGGACACGCATGAAGGCGCGCCGCGCATCGGGCCGGGCGAGTGGGCGGCGGATTATCTCTACAGCCGCTGCATGTCGTGCGGCTGCTGCATGGCCGCCTGTCCGCAGTTCGGGCCGCATTCGGCCTTTCTCGGCCCCGCCCCGCT
>JBGSKP010000188.1:0-3775 GCA_041741175.1 Thiocapsa sp.
ATCAAAGACACCCCCAGCATCGCCGCCGGATCCTGATCCTCCTCGTACAGCCGTCGACCCTTCTCGTCCTCGACCTTCAAGGTAGTCCCGGTCGCCGCCCCGGCGTAGAGCTTGAAGCTCAGGTTCTCGGTCAGGTCGCGACCGAGCTGGACGAAGACGGGGATGAATCGGTGCTCGCCGACGCCGTCGGGAAAGGGGCCGTCGGAGTCGAGTCGAAAGCGATAGGAGCGGTAGGTCGCGCCGACGCCTGCGGTCCAGCCCGAATCGAGCGCATAGGACAGCTCCAACCCCGCGGGACCGGCCGGGCCGGCCGGGAAGGGGTTGGTGAGGCGCAAGCGATCGTTGATGCGCCAGTCGATGATCAGGAAGGGGAAGGCACTCGTCTCCTCGATCCGCTCGAAGACGCCGACGCCTACCCCGAGGGTGAGATCGGGCCGCACCGCACGCGATACCGAGGCCGTGGCACCGTACTCGAGCGTGTCCGAGAAGCTGGCACCGGATTCGCCCGAGGACTCGATCGTCGGTGTCAGACCCAGCCGCCAGCCGCCCTCGGTCGTGAAACCATAGGGCACGGAGACACCGGCTCGATAGAGCCTGTCCCACGGCTGCTCGCCGCCGAATCCGAGTGGTTTGTCGAAGTTCCAGTCCTCGTAGTCCAAGCGCAGCCTCACACCGAGCGACGACTGCCCGTCGAGCGCCCAACTCGTTCCCAGCGACATGAGCACCGCGGCATAGGCGGCATCGCCGCCGGAGTCGAGATCGCTGTCGAGCTGAACGACGGGGGCGACGGAGAAGCTGACGCCCGGAGGCGATTGCGCCATGGAGACCGCAGCAACCCCGGTCGACAGCAGGGCGGCAAAGGCGACACGGACGAGGCAAGGCGCTGGCATCGGAAACACTCCCTGGAGGTCATGGTTGAGGTGATTGGGGAAAGGGCGTGGACCATAGCATCCCGAGATCGAGCCGGACCAGCGCTTGAATCGGGTTGGGCGGTGATTCTATTCGCGGCTGGCCCAGACTGAATCTCGACACGAGAGGGACATTCGCGACCGCACCCTCCGCCAATCAGGTCATCTCGTCGAGAGACCCTGATTCGAGTGTCGGGTCGGGAAGGAGCTCGGCCATCAGTGCGCCGTTGCGCGAGGATCTCTCGGCCTCGATCGCTCTGACGATCGACATGAACAGCTCCGTCGCCGGCGAGAGCATGCGGTCGGCGCGATAGATGAATCCGTAGTCCAGCCGGAGCCAGGGCGCCTGGTACGGCAGGACGACGAGTGCCCCGCTGCGCAGCCAGGGCTCGATCTGCAAGGGGGTTGCGACCCCGAAGGCATCGCTCGCGAGGATGGCTGCGTGCGCGGTGGGCAGATGGTCGACCTCGATGTGCGGGATCAGATCACCGGTGTCCTCGTCCAGGGACCAGAGGCCGGGGAGCAGGCTGGCGCCGCGGGGTGGAACGCGGATGGTCGCGAGCGGATAGGCGTCGAGATCCCGCTTCGAGACCTCGACGCGTCCGGTCAAGGGATGTCCGCGCCGGCAGTAGAAGACCATCCGGTGTTGCCCGATCGGCTCGACCATCAGCCGATCGCTCGGGCTCCTCAAGGTGCTGATCTCGGCAATCCCGATGTCGACGGACCGCGAGAGCACCAGCTCGAGCACGTCGCGCCAACTCCTCAGCCGGGCCCGGCAGCGCAGCCGCGGATGTTGTCTCGCCAGCTCGGCCAAAGACTGTTTGCCGGACATCTCGGCCGCATAGGCGCCCATAGCGACCGAAAAACTCCCGGACTCGATCCCCTGCAACAGGCGGATCTCGCGCTCCAGCTCATCGGCCTCGGCCAGGATGGCCTCGGCACGCCGCTGCAGCGCTTCGCCGTACAGCGTCGGTGTCACCGCGGCGGCTCGGTCGAACAGCGTGACGCCGAGCCCCTCTTCCAGATTCCGGATGCTGCGCGAGAAGGCCGGCTGCGACAGGTGCTGCGCCTCGGCGGCGCGATGGAAATTGCCGTGCCGGCGCAGTGCCAGGGCGTGAAGCAGTTGCTGGAGCTTGATCATGATGCGTTAAAGGTATCAGTCCTAGCCAAACAATGCATTGGACAGATCCGGGCGGCGAGCAGATCGTATCGAGGAATGCCGCAATCAGTGGCCGCGGTTCGTGTTCAAGAGTGGCCGGGTGTCCCGACCCGATTCAATCGGGCGAGTCGCCATGTCTCCCGTGGGCGCAAGGTCCTGAAATCGGCGAAGGCGCGCCGTCGCCCGGACGCGGATGTTCATTCCGGTGATTCCCAATCCGTTCCGCTGATGACGGCGACCGCTTGCGTCTTGTCGAGCCACCGGACGGCGCGACCATTCCGAACCCGTCCATCCCCACCCACTGATCGTGAGGTTTTCGATGAACGCACGCCCCTTCGGCATCCCGCTGCTGGTCGCAAGCCTGGCGTCCGCCACCCTGGCGATCGCGGCCGACCCCGCCCCGCCGACTCATTTCGACCCCAAGGGCAAACCGCCGTCGCAGTTCACCATCGACGTGCTGAACCAGGCGCGCGAGACCCTGCCGTTCTCGGACACGGCGGACTTCGACGAGAACAAGCGCGGCCTGATCGCACCGATGAAGGATCTGCAGATCAAGGCCGACGCCGGCAACGTCGCCTGGGATATGGAGCAGTTCAAGTTCCTGGACCAGCAGCCCGAGTTCGACAGCATCCACCCGTCCCTGCAGCGTATTGCGCAGTTGAATCAGAACTACGGCCTCTACGAGGTCATCCCGGGCATCTATCAGATCCGCGGCTTCGATCTGGCGCAACTGACCTTCATCCGCGGCAAGACCGGCTGGATCGCCTATGACGTGCTGGTCAGCGCCGAGACCGCCCGTGCCGGCTGGAAGCTGCTCCAGGAGCACGTCGGCGAGGGGCTGCCCATCACCGCGGTGATCTATTCCCATAACCATGCCGATCACTGGGGCGGCGTGCGCGGCCTGATCACCGACGCGGACGTGGCCAGCGGCAAGGTCGAGGTGATCGCCCCGGTGGGCTTCATGGATCATCTGGTCGCCGAGAACGTCTTTGCCGGCAATGCCATGAATCGGCGCCTCTTCTATCAATACGGCACGCTGCTGCCGCGCAGCGCCTTCGGGTATGTCACCCAGGGCCTGGGTCACGGCGTCTCCGCTGGTTCGGTGGGCCTGGTCGCACCGACGCGCATCATCACCAAGCCCATCGACGACACGACGGTCGACGGCGTTCGGATGATCTTCCAGTTGACCCTCGACACCGAGGCGCCGGCCGAGATGAACACCTATCTGCCGGATCAGAAGGCCCTGTGGATGGCCGAGAATGTCATCGCCGGGATGCACAATATCTACACCCTGCGCGGCGCGCCGGTGCGCGATCCGCTGAACTGGTCCAAGTATCTCAACGAGACACTCTGGCTGTTCGGCCAGGAGGCGGAGGTGATGTTCGCCTCCCATCATTGGCCGCGCTGGGGCAACGAGCGGATCCAAGAGGTGCTGCGCGCCCAGCGCGACCTCTACGCCAACCTCAACAACCAGGTGCTGCACCTGGCCAACCAGGGCGTGACCATCAACCAGATCCACAATGTCTACGAGCCGCCCAAGAGCCTGCAGGAGAAGTGGTACGCCCGTGGCTATCACGGCTCCTTCGAGCACAACAGCCGCGGCGTGATCCAGCGCTTTCTCGGCTTCTGGGACGCCAACCCGGCGACCCTGATCCCGCTCTCCCCGGCGGATTCGGCCCCCCTGTATGTCGAGATGATGGGCGGTTCC
>JBGSKP010000189.1:0-7219 GCA_041741175.1 Thiocapsa sp.
CCGCGCGGGTCGAGCGCATGAGGTAGCGCGGTTCGATTCCGGCCACTATCCTCGCTTCTATCGAGCCTGATCTTCGGAGTCGACCATGTCTGTCTCGCCGATCTCGGTTGCCACCCTTGCCGATATGAAATCAAAGGGTGAGCGCATTGCCTGCCTGACCTGCTACGACGCCAGCTTTGCACGCCTGCTCGACATCGCCGGGATCGATGTGATGCTGGTTGGGGATTCGTTGGGGATGGTCCTGCAAGGACACCGCACGACTGTGCCAGTCACCCTCGAGCAGATGGCCTACCACGGGGCCTGCGTCTCGCGTGGTCGGGAGCGCGCGCTGCTGGTCGTGGATTTGCCCTTTCTGGCCTGCGCGACACCCGATCGTGCCATCGCGTCGGCCGGGCGGCTGATGCAGGAGGGCGGCGCCGAAGTCGTGAAGCTAGAGGGCGGGGCGCCCATGCTGGAAACGGTGCGCTGTCTGACCGAGCAGGGTGTGCCGGTGTGCGCCCATCTGGGGCTGCTGCCGCAGTCGGTGCATCGTCTCGGTGGTTACCGGTTCCAGGGCCGTGATCACGCCTCCGCGGAGGTGATCCGGCACGACGCCATCGCGATGCAGGAGGCCGGAGCCAGCCTGTTGGTGCTGGAGTGCGTCCCGGCGGCCTTGGCTGCGGAGATCGCGGTGACCCTGACGATTCCGGTGATCGGCATCGGTGCCGGAGCCGCTTGCGACGGGCAGGTTTTGGTCGTCTACGACATGCTCGGACTGAATCTGGGCCGGGTGCCGCGGTTCAGTCGCAATTTCATGACCGGCCGGGACGCGATCGCCGATGCCGTCGGGGACTACGTCAAAGCGGTGAAATCCGGGGAGTTTCCCGGCCGCGCCGAGACGCCCTATTGATTCCTGCTGAGCGGTTTGAAGTCAGCGTATTGCGATCAGGTTAGGTCCATGGAGACGATCGAGTCGATAGCGAATCTGCGCGCATGCGTGCGCGCGTGGCACGGGGCGGGCGAGCGTGTCGCCTTCGTTCCGACGATGGGCAATCTGCACGCCGGTCATCTGACCCTGATCGGCGAGGCACGCGCTCGCGCGCAGCGCGTGGTCGCGAGCATTTTCGTGAACCCTATGCAATTTGGTCCGGGCGAGGATCTCGATGCCTATCCGCGGACCCTGGAGCGCGATCGCGAGCGGCTTGAGGCGGCCGGTTGCGATCTGTTGTTTGCGCCGTCGGCTGTGACCATGTACCCGCGCGGCAGCGCGGCGCAGACCCTTGTGGAGGTGCCGGGCATCTCCGACATACTGTGCGGCGAGAGCCGTCCGGGACATTTCCGGGGCGTGGCGACCGTGGTCTGTAAGCTCTTTAACATGGTGCATCCGGACCTTGCCTTGTTCGGCGAGAAGGATTTTCAGCAGCTCCTGGTGATTCGGCTGATGGTTGAGGACTTGGCCATGCCGGTCGAGATCATCGGCGTGCCAACCGTGCGTGAATCGGATGGACTCGCCATGAGCTCCCGAAACGGCTACCTTTCCGCCTCGGAACGGGCCTGCGCCCCAGCCCTTCACCGCGTGCTGACGGCTGCGCGAGACGCCTTGTGTGACGGGTTTGCGGTGGAAGCGGTCGAGCAGGCCGCGCTTGCGGCTTTGCGCAAGGATGGTTTGGCCCCAGACTACGTACAGGTGCGCGTGGCGGACGATCTCAGACCTGCGACACCGGCCGATCGGGATCTCGTCGTCCTCGCCGCGGTCTATCTGGGTCGGGCACGTCTGATCGACAATCTTCGCGTGCGCCGGGATGTTTGATGCTGCGCCGCAGCAAACGCTGTTGTAAACTAGCGCGTGAGTTAAAAAGATCGACAGCCGCTTCGTGCAGGCCACGAAGTGGCGGCCACACGGGCCTTTCGGAGGATTCTAGACATGCATTTGACCTTGCTGAAATGCAAGCTGCACCGGGCTCGCGTGACCCACGCCGTGGTCGATTACGAGGGCTCCTGCGCGATCGACGAGGAGTTGCTGAGGCTGGCGGGCATCCGCGAGTACGAACAAATCCAGATTTACAACGTCACCAACGGCGAGCGGTTCACAACCTACGCCATTCGTGCCGAGCCCGGTTCACGGGTGATCTCGGTCAATGGGGCCGCCGCCCACAAGGCAGCGCCCGGCGATCGTGTGATCATCTGTGCCTATGCCACGATGACCGAAGCGCAGGCGGATACCCATAAGCCGGCACTCGTCTATCTGAACGAGCACAACCGGGTGACGCG
Organism: Thiocapsa sp.; assembly: GCA_041741175.1. Lineage (GTDB taxonomy): Bacteria > Pseudomonadota > Gammaproteobacteria > Chromatiales > Chromatiaceae > Thiocapsa. The sequence continues at coordinate 2,251 of JBGSKP010000189.1, forward strand.
CACCGGCGATTTTATTCCGGCCCAGGTCGCCTGACCCCCCTCGTGCTCTAATCAAGCCGGTCCGTCTAAGCCAGCGCAACGCTGGCCTGATGCGCCGCATCCGCGCTCGCGCGCTCTGCGATCGCCTCCATATAAAGCTCGATATAGCGTCGGGCACTGGCCTCCCAACTGAAATCTTGAACCATCCCAGTCGTTGCGAACCGCCGCCATGCCGGTGGATCCTCGCGATACAGACGCAGGGCCTGCCCGACGGCGTCCAGCAGCGCCTCGGGGCGCGGCTCGTCGAATAGGAAGCCGGTCGCTGTCCCGTCCGTTAGGGTCTCGGTCGTCGCATGAACCACGGTGTCGCTCAACCCACCGGTGCGATGTACGATAGGCGGCGTGCCGTAGCGCAGGCTGTAGATCTGATTCAGTCCGCAAGGCTCAAAACGCGAGGGCATCAAAAAGGCGTCCGCGCCGGCTTCGATGCGATGCGCGCGTGCCTCGTCGTACTCGATAAAGACCCCGACCTGACGTGGATACGCGGCCGCGATTGCCAGTAGGGCTTGCTCGGTCGCGCGCTCTCCGGCCGCCTGCACCACGAGTTGGATCCGCGGATCCTCAAGCAGTCGCGGCAGGATCGCCAGAATGAGGTCCACCCCCTTCTGCTCCACCAGCCGTCCGATGTATCCCAGGACGAATGCCTCCTCGTTGCGGGGCAGCCCCACTTCGCGTTGAATATCGAGCTTGTTCTCCGCCTTGAGCCCGAAGGTCTCCCGGTCATAGGATTGCAGAACCAACGGATCGCGCGCCGGATCCCACACGCTGTAATCCACGCCGTTGAGGATGCCGCTGAAACGGCTGCCGATCTGACGCAGGAGTCCGTCCAGTCCGCAGCCGAAGCGTGCTGTTCTCACCTCCATGGCATAGGATGGGCTGACGGTGTTGACGCGATCCGAGAAGACGATGCCGCCCTTGATGAAGGACATGCGCTGGTGAAACTCCAATCCGGCCAGATTCCACAGTGATGCCGGCAGGCCGAGGCGATCGAAGGTCGCGCGATCGAACAGGCCCTGGTAGGCGAGATTGTGGATGGTGAAGACGGTTGCGGGGTGTCCGGGCTGATCCTGGATGAGTGCGGGGGCCAGGCCGGTTTGCCAGTCGTTGCCGTGCAGGACATCCGGTCGCCAGCCGATCGCCGGCAGCCCTTGAGCGATCATGGCGATGACACGGCAGAACAGCAGGAAGCGCTCGGCGTTATCGCCCCAATCGCGTCCGCTCAGATCCGAGTAGGGGTTGCCTTCGCGACAGAAATGCTCGGGCGCATCGACCAGGTAGACCGGCAGATCGTGATCGGGATGCCTGCCCTCAATGATGCGCACGCCGACTCGCCCCCCGGGAACCTTGATATCGCAGAGGACCTTGGGTACGCGCAACTGACGCATCGCCTGCGGGTAGGCCGGCAGGATCAGGCGGGCATCGTGGCCCAGATCGCGCAACGCTGCCGGTAAACTGGCTGCGACATCGGCCAGTCCGCCGGTTTTGATCAACGGATGAGCTTCGCTGCTGGCGATAAGGATATGCAGCGGTTGGTCCGGCGCGGTAAGGTCCGGGGATAGAAGAGGCGATGGCTCCATGGAGGGTCCCTAAATCCGAGCGAAACGGTTGCCGGCGGATCAAGCCCGGTTTGGCAACAGTATGACAGGGCTCACGTTATCACACTTGTCCGTGATCGAGGCACCAGGGCGATGTTGGATCCATGCAGTATTCTGATCTTCGGCTCGACCGGTAATCTGGTCAGCATCAAGCTGCTGCCGGCGCTCTACCACATCGAGGCGGCGGAGGGTCTTCATCCGCAGACCCGGATCATCGGATTTGGGCGTCGGCCCTGGTCGGACGAGCAGTGGCGCGAGCAGGTGCGCGAGCGCCTTGCCGAGCATCTGCCCAAGGCCGCCGACGTTTCTGTCGTCAGTCGTCTGCTCGGGCGTATGTACTTCGTCGAAGGCGACCTGGAGGAGCCGGCCGGATACGCGCGGCTTGCCGGGCGCCTTGGCGAGGAGGCCGGGATGCCGGCAAATCTCCTGACCTATCTGGCGGTCGCGCCGAAGCACTACAGCGGTATCGTCAATCACCTGGCGGCGCAGGGCCTGAATGCGGAGGATGGGCGGTGGTCGCGTCTGGTTGTCGAGAAGCCTTTCGGCTTCGATCTTGAAAGCGCAGCCATCCTGGATCGGCAGATCCGCCGCTGTTTCGATGAGTCGCAGATCTATCGGATCGATCACTATCTAGGTAAAAGTACGGTTCAAAACATCCTGGTGTTTCGTTTTGCCAATCTGATGCTCGAGCCGCTGTGGAACCGCAACTACATCGACCATGTGCAGATATCGCACGCCGAGGCCGCCGGCATCGGGGAGCGCGCGGGTTTCTATGATGGTGTCGGTGCCATGCGCGATATGATTCAGAGCCATATGTTGCAGATGCTGACCCTGGTTGCGATGGAGCCGCCGCCCTGTCTGGATGCCGAGGCGCTGCGCGACGAGAAGGTGAAGGTCCTGCGCTCGATCCGGCCGATTCCGCGCGAGGCGGTGCACGCCCAGGCGTTTCGCGCCCAGTATGGTCCGGGAGGATCCGGTGGCGCCCGGGTCGCCGGCTATCGTGACGAACCCGGTGTCGGACACAACAGCACCACCGAGACCTACGCCTCCCTGAAGCTCTACATCGACAATTGGCGCTGGCGCAATGTGCCCTTCTATCTGCGCACCGGCAAGCGTCTTGCCCGCAGCAATTCATTGATTGCCATTCGGTTTAAACATCCGCCTCAGCAGTTGTTCAGAGACACGGCCATCGAGCAGCTCAAGCCCAACTGGCTGCTCCTCAACATCCAGCCCAACGAGTGCATTCGTATGGAGATTCAGGTCAAGCAGCCTGGCCTGGAGATGCGGAGCCAGACCGAGCGCCTGGACGCGAGCCGCTGCACCATCCCGTCGCAGCAGATCGACGCCTACGAGGCGCTCATACTTGACGTGATCGAAGGTGACCATACCCATTTTCTGCGTTTCGACGAGGTTGATTGGGCCTGGCGGGTCGTGGATCCGGTGCTTAAGCTCTGGTCGACCGAGCGCGACTTCATCCACAGCTATCCTGCCGGTTCCAGCGGGCCGCCCGAGGCCAACCGCCTGTTCGACCGGGAGGATCAGTCCTGGCGCGAGGGCATGGACGAGTGAGTCCCGCACCCATGCCCAGCAGCCGTCGCATCCGCTCATGCCCGAATCAGCTGCCCAATTCAGGAGAACTTCATCATGTCGCTGATTAATCAGACATCCGCATGGCAAGCGCTGGCGCAGCACCGCCGGGAGATGCAGGGTATCGCGATGCGCGATCTGTTCGTGTCCGATCCGGGCCGTGCCGAGACCATGCGCCTGTCGGCGGCCGGGCTGCATCTGGACTATTCCAAGCATCTGGCGACCCCGCAGACCTTGTCCCTCCTGCTCGATCTGGCGGAAACGGCGGACTTGAGTGGCTGGATCGGCCGCATGTTTGCCGGTGAGCCCATCAACAACACCGAAGAGCGTGCCGTGCTGCACGTGGCCTTGCGCAATCGCTCCAACCGACCGATCCGGGTCGACGGCCGCGACGTCATGCCGTCGATCAATCAGGTTCTCGATCGGATCGAGGCATTCGTGGCACTGGTGCGTTCGGGCGACTGGACCGGGTTTCAGGGCGAATCCATTCGGGACGTTGTCAACATTGGCATCGGCGGGTCGAACCTGGGGCCGAAGATGGTCTGCACGGCGCTCGGCGCCTACGGCAGCAATGATCTGCGGATCCATTTTGTGTCGAACATCGACGGCACACACCTCCTGGAGACGCTGAACGACCTGGATCCGGCGCGCACACTCTTCATCGTGGCGTCCAAGACCTTCACGACCCAAGAGACCATGACGAATGCCACCAGCGCCCGTGATTGGCTGCTGGCCGCGGCGCGTGACCCGGCGGCGGTCGCCAGGCATTTCGTGGCGGTCTCGACCAATGCCGAGAAGGTGGCGGCCTTCGGAATCGATACGCGCAATATGTTCGGTTTCTGGGATTGGGTCGGGGGCCGCTACTCGCTGTGGTCGGCCATCGGTCTGCCGATTGCCCTAGGGATCGGGTACGAGCGGTTCGTGGAGTTGCTCGAAGGCGCCTTTGCAATGGATGAGCATTTCCGCACGGCGCCGCTCGGCGCGAACATGCCGGCCGTCATGGGTCTGCTCGGTGTCTGGTATGCCAATTTCTGGGATGCCCGCACCCATGCTGTGCTGCCCTACGATCAGTATCTGCGCCTCCTGCCCGCCTATCTTCAGCAGGGCGATATGGAGAGCAACGGCAAGGGCGTCACCCGTGAAGGCGTCCCGGTGGACTACAGCACCGGCCCGGTGGTCTGGGGTGAGCCGGGCACCGATGGTCAGCATGCCTTCTACCAATTGATTCACCAGGGCACGCAGTTGATCCCCGCTGATTTCATCGGCGCGATCAAGAGCCACAACGAGCTTGGCGACCATCACATCAAACTGATGGCGAATTTTTTTGCACAGACCGAGGCGCTGATGCGCGGGCGCACTACCGAGGAGGCGTATGCCGAGATGGTCGCCGCCGGTGTTCCGCAAGAGCGTGCGCGGTTCCTCGCGCGTCACCGGACCTTTCCCGGCAGTCGCCCCACCAACAGTCTCCTCATGGAACGTCTGACACCCTTCACGCTCGGCGCCCTGGTGGCGCTCTATGAGCATCGGATTTTCGTGCAGGGCGTCCTCTGGGGGGTCAACTCGTTCGATCAATGGGGTGTCGAGCTGGGCAAGCAACTGGCCGGCGTGATCTTAAACGAGCTGCGTACCGAACGGGTCGGGGGCGACCACGATACCTCCACACGTGCTCTGTTGAACGCGTTCATTCAAGGGCGCCGTGGCTGAGACCGGCTGCGATCCAGGCAGACCGGCGCCGGTCGCCCCAGTCG
>JBGSKP010000190.1:0-7496 GCA_041741175.1 Thiocapsa sp.
CCGCGGCGGCGACCATGCCGGGCGCCGCCGCAGCGGGGGCTGTTCGACGAGACGGGGCAAATCCCAGGATGACCTCGTTCGGGCTGCGGCGTCAGCGCCACGGCCATGGCGGCGGCTGGCCGAGAAACAGGCGGGGAGGGGGAAAGCGCGCCGGGGAGGCCGTTGTTGGGAAGAATTTGGGGACGTGACGCCGATCTGCACGCTGATGGGTGAGCCGGAGTGGTCTGCCGGCGGCAGATGCCCGGGCCGATCAGGCGAGACTGCCGGCTGCGAACCAACGAAAAGGTGGTTTATAGTGCCTATACGCTCCAGTTCGACGTTCCAGCGCCCGCGGTGGGGCTGGTGGGCCATACTGGGGAAATCTCAGCTACGCCCGGTGTAAGCATCGCCGGCCTACGGGCGGACACGGCACGGCACGGCTCGGCCCCGGTCCTGCTCCAATCGGCTGAAGCCGTGATGCACCGTTGGCTTTCAGAGGTAAGCCTCGCTTCATGACCACATTCACTATCCCTGAACTACGAACCGGGCGTGCGGAATCCTATGGGCCAAACGGTGAACCCTCGGCCATCAACAAACAGCCAACCGACAGGTCACTCCTTGCAACAGCCGAAGGGCTCGAGGGCGATGAGCAAGGCGACCGGCGCCACCATGGAGGACTGGACAAGGCTCTTCACGCCTACGCGGTTGTTCACTATGAGACATGGGCACGCGAACTTCCGGATTCAGCAGACCGCTTCGCGCCAGGCGCTTTCGGCGAGAACTTAGTGGTCGATGGTGTTACGGAGCACGATCTCTGCCTCGGCGACCAATTTCAGATGGGTAAAGTCCTCGTCGAACTGTCGCAGAGCCGCCAGCCGTGCTGGAAGCTCAACCTGAGGTTCAACCGTTCCGACATGGCGCGTCGAGTGCAGGCGACAGGTCGAACGGGCTGGTACTTCCGAGTCCTGAATCCGGGCGTGATCGCTGCCGGCGCAGAAGCTCATCTAATCGCCCGCCCCAATGCAGAGTGGCCTCTCACTCGTGTTTGGCAGCTGCTTTACCACGACGGGCTCGACCGCGATGCGCTCGGCGCGTTCTTGAGAGTGCAAGAACTACCCGATAGGTGGCGACGCCTTGCGGAGCGGCGCCTCGCCTCGGGACAGGTCGAGGACTGGAATTCGCGCACTGGTACCCCTCGACAGAAGGATTAAAGCGGGGATGCTTCCTGTCTGCCAATCCAAAGCCATAGCAAACATCTGGATGGAGTCGCTATCGAACTCTCTCAGGTGTCGCGGCGCGCTCAGAGGTACTTCTTGAACGTGCTTGCGGTCACCGCCACGCTCAAGGCAAACAGTGTCGCAAATGGGAGCACGACAAAGCTCGGGTGCAGGCTGAATGGCCGCGGTGAGCCTCGAGAAGTCGAGCGAGAGCAAGAGCCACTTGATCCCCTGGGCGAGGGTGGTGAGGAACCGGGAGATGAGCCCTTGCCGGGCGTCCCGCCGCGGGGGATCGCGGTCGCCTCAGCCACCATCTTCAGCCTCCGGTGTCACCAACGCATCGGTATCGGCAATGGCGTGCCACCAGGTTTCTCGCGTGCGGTACCAGTGGTCGTTGGTGATGTAGGTACGCTCCATTTCGTTGGCGATAGCGGCGAGGCTCGCGGGCATCGCCGGGTCGCCGCTGTCATCGGGTAGCGGCATGCGCACCTTCCACAGGCGCCCATCCTCGAGCCGGGCGAAGGCCTGTCCATTCGGTAGACGCACGGGCTCCGCCGGCGTCAGCATCGGCACCTCGGAGACGCTGATGCAGTCTTCGCTGCGGGACTGAAAGTCGACGTCCGACATCGGATCCGATGAGTCGTTGACGCCCGAGACGTTCATCAGCGTGAAGACCTCGACGCGGGGCAACTGGTCGGTGAGCATCTCGGCCGTAGCGAGTTCCTTTACGGCGCTTGCCACCGTCCTGTCGGTCAGCGAGTCGAGGCCGACGTAGACGATTCCATTGCGGCGGATCACGTCCAGCCACTCGAAGATCGGCCGGCTGTCGTCGTTGTTCAGGTAGTCCGGGGAGATGGGCTCGGCGATCTTGCCGGTCGTCAGCTTCTCCATCAGCGGGCCGACGGAGCTGACGATCTTGTCGAAATAGGTCTTGTCGGACTTAACCGCGGACACGAGACCGTCGAGGACCGGGTCGTAGCGGTCCTGCGCCTGCAGGTAACGCATCAGGGCAATTGCGTCGCGATCCCTGCCCTTGAGCGCGGAGGACAGATTCCGTTCGCTGATCATGCCGGCGATCTCCTCGACATCGATCGTCCAATTCTCTCGACGGAAGCGCCGCAGGTGCTCGCGGGCGTACTCGATGCGGCCCGACGGCGATGCGGTAGGTGATCGACGAACCCAGGAGCTGTTCCATCGCGCCGGATTCGAGCGCGTCGCCAGCCAGGTAGCTGTTCTCCGCAGGAGGTCCCGCTAGAGCAAGCGGGCGCCTTCGCTTGCAGCAAGGACGCGGTGCGCCACCCGCGAGAGACGAAGGGGATGGACTATGACGTCACCGAGCTGGTGGAGGGGCCCTACTGCGGTGAGGGCAGCGATTGCTATTAGGCGCGCGGGGAGCCCGCTGGCTATTCCAGTATTGCCAGCAGGACTTTTAAGGCGTCGATGTCGGTGAAGATCCCGATCAGCTCCTCACCTCTCACCACCGGAAGGCTTCCGAATTTCTTCTCCACCATCAAGCGCACCGCATCGACCAGCGGCGTGTCTTCGGTCACCGTCACCGGCTCCTCGGTCATGATGCGAGCCACGGGAGTGGCCACCAGCACCTGCTCGAAGTCCTCCCGTCGGATACCCGACAGCAGCGAGGGTGTGGCTCGACGGATGTCGCGATCCGTCACCATCCCCACGAGCCTGGAGCCGTTGGTCACCGGCAAATGGCGGATGTGGTGCCTCCCGAGCAAGGACACCGCCTCTTTCATGCTCGCCTGCCCGGGCACGGTAAACAGATTCTGAACCATGTACTCTCCGACTCGCATAGGCAAAACCTCTTTGCGTTCTGCCAGGATTTTTAACGCGTCGATCTCGCTGATGATCCCGATCAGCTCCTCACCTCTCACCACCGGAAGGGCTCCGAATTTCTTCTCCACCATCACGCGCACCGCATCGACCAGCGACGTGTCTTCGGTCACGGTCATCACCGTTACCGGCTCCTTGGTCATGATGCGAGCCACGGGAGTGGCCGCCAGCACCTGCTCGTAGTCTCCTTCGATACCCGACTGCAGCGAGGGTGAGGCTCGACGGATGTCGCGATCCGTCACCATCCCCACGACCCTGGAACCGCTGGTGACCGGCAAATGACGGATGTGGTGCCTGTCGAGCATGAGCACCGCCTCCTTCATACTCGTCTGCTCGGACACGGTAAACGGGCTATGAGTCATGTACTGTCCGACGCGCATAGGAATAACCTCTTTTCACTGTGCTGGAAACCGGCCTTACTAGCTAGTGTAAACGGCTCGCGGCCATCCTTCCACTGCGAACCGTGGCGCTTCCGCTCTACAGGTTCTGCCGCACCCCGGGCACTCTCATCTTCCCGAGGACACCGTCGTAGTCGAAATGGACGAAGGACGGGTGCACGCTCCAGCAGAAAAGCCGAGCGCTCCGTCGCCATGCCCAGGAAGTCTTTACCGGCTTGATCGCAAAATTTTTAACCCGGCTCAATTTGGCATAGAGGTTGATATCGCAACGATAGGAATTCGAGGAACGGGTTTTGATCTGGTTTGGCTTTGCCCTTGTGATGGCAATAGTGAAAGCTGCGGTCTATGCATAGATGTATGGGAAGGTGAAATACAACTGACGCATGAGCAGGGTACGACGTTGATTGCCACTGGAGATAGCTATTTTCTACCGAGTGCAGGGAGTCTACCCGAGAAAGTAGATACCCCGCTTGATTTGCAAGGCCCTAGACCTGATTTAGTTGATGATTTGATACAGGCTTAAATAGCCGCCCCAATCGGATCGAAAGACCAATTTCAAATCAGCAAGTTCTTTCTCGGCTGCGGTGGTAAAAGGAAGTAAGCTGGCGAGCAAAGAATCTTCAAAAGCCGGATCGATGATCCTCCAGGCACGAACAAAGTTCTCATCAATAGGCTGTAGCATATAACTGCCGGTTCCTTCTCCTTCACGAGCCCATTCTCTAACCTGTCTGATTTGACCGTGTAGATCGGAATCAGTGGAGAACAAGCGGGTCTCTAAGGGCAGACCTTGACCGGCTAAAAGACTGATCTCTTGTATATGTGCCAAATCATCGGCACTTATCAGAATATAATTATCGCCTGTGTCCGTGTAGAGCTGGCTCAAGCATGATTTAGCATCCTTGGTCATTCCGATTAAGCATTGCGCGAAAATAATCAATTGTTCCTGCTTGGAAAACCCGTTACCGATCTCTTGCCAGAATGATCTCTCTTCTGGGTTCGCGAAGGCGCGTTCGATCGGTTGCTCTGGGATAGCCATTCTTCCGGTAAATAGATGCAGTCGCTGAGCGTTATCCCAGTACGTAATGAATCTATCCGAGTCTCCGGTGTGTTTCTGAACGGCAGCAGAGAGCGCCTGCCATTTTTCCTGCCGGTATTGATGGCGTTCCTTTCCAGCCCTTGCATTCATCCCTTGTCCATCTTGAATAGGGACAGGATAAATGATGGCCCGACGTTCTTTGTCATCCGCCCGGTACTCGGCCACAAACATTTCCAGCTCTTGCTCGTCTGGACCATCGATCACGAATCTCTCTAGCGATTCGATAGGGAAGCGACTTTTTACGTCCTGGTATTCGGATGTGTCCACCGTTGATTCGGAAAAACGGAACTGTCTGTTGTCTTCATTACCAATGGCTATTGAAGAAGTCACCAATCCGATAACAAGCAACGGGATTCCAAGATAAGACATGGCGTAGCTCCGAGCTGCAATTAAAGATAAGAGAAGGGACCAAAAAGACCCTATGCCGGTCGGACTGCTTCGGCATAGGGTTAGTAAGAGCCAGTCTACTCGCTGAGCTCCTCGACCTTTTTCTTCAGATCAGCGAACTCTCGGATCTGGGTATTTCGGTCTTGGATCTCGGTATAACCCCGCATCAACCTGGCCCAGCCCTCAGAGTAGGTGAAACCGCCTGGGTTTACGTGAAACAGACCTTTGTAATGCTTAATCAGATCATGCTCCCACATCTCGACATGGGTGCGGTCAGTGAACGAAGGGTTATTCCCCTTTGCCCAGAACAAACCATAGAAGTCGCCAGGGGCATCTTTTGCAGGCGCTGGTGGTGCAGGACGATTGGTCTGTTGTCCTACCATCAAACCGTCATCATACAATTTCTGTACGATCTGTTTGGCTTCTTGTTCCACCTCCAGACCTTGGATGGTGCCTTTATCTGCGGTATCCAGCCAGGTCTTGGCAAAGCGCTGGGAGTGACATTGAGCACAACTGGCGACCCACGCTTGCTTGCGTTCTTCAAACCAAGGATGGTCTAGATTATCCGCAATGGCAGGGGTTGGATTAAAGCCCCAACGAACCTTACGTACGAGGTTGTGTGAATACTCACCTTTGTATTCAAAGTGACAAGTAGCACAGGTAGGCGCAGTGTAATTACCCTCGGTTAGGTGATCTTTTAATTGAACTTCAAAGTTCCAATTGTCTTTACCCATTGTCTCGTAGATCACGCCATGCTTAGACAACATGTAGGCTTCAAACTCGTTGTGATCGACACCGTTATGGCAGGTGGCACAGGCCTCAGGCTTACGGGCCTCGGCGGCAGAAAAGGTATGGCGAGTATGGCAGCCATCGCATTTGTTTTGTTGGTAGTGACACATATCACAACCTTGGGCCACTTCACGTTGTGACATACCGGCCCAGATGGCGGTTTCCACATTGGCCTTCCAGTCCATAGCATGGGATGGATGTCCATCCGGCCATTGTCCTTGCGGCCACTTCTGCTCTTTTTCCGATTCAGCCTCGGCAAACTCTTGTACGTGACAGGCACCACACATGGCTCGGTCTGGCATCTTCAGCTCTGTTTCGTGCTGCATGCTAGTTTTACCGACCCCACCGTGACAATCGATACAACTCACACTCTCAAGTTGTTTGCCGGCTGCCAGAACACCACGTGATTGTAATTCTTTCTCAATCTCTTCGAGCTTGGCCTTCTTATAGAAACGCGGGTCATCATCTTCTAAACCGCGTATCTCATCCAAATTAGCATGGCCGCTGTCTTTCCAGGCATGTACCCAACCAGGGCTGGTGGTTTGGTGACAGGCGATACATTCTTCCGCCTTGAAGTTGCCTATTACGGTATCTGGCGGCTCATAGAAACTAACTGGATTCCAGTATTGTTGGATTGGGATGGGTTCCCAAAGGTCGGCGTATTTTCCTTTGCCGGGATGATCAGCATAATACTTATCTTTTAATGCTTCATAGTCATTAGCAGCATAAACGGAAGCACTGGTGAGTACGAACAATAGACCGGCGAATCTAGTTGTCATGGTATTAATCCCATTGTTGTGGTCAAGCCTAACCGGACACCCAGCTAAGCACATTTCCATGCGACGATCCAGGTGCCCGCCAGCCACCTGGCGTGAATACAGATCGATCACCACCGCCAGATACACCCAGCCCTGCAACGTCCAGATGTAGGTAATGTCGGTCGTTCATACCCGGTTCTTGTCCGTCGCCGCACTATCCCGGTTCAACAACGTTCTCTGCCACCGGCAGCGCGTGCTTGCTGCCCGTCGTCAGCACGATCCGTTTCGTCCACCTCACCACCAGGCTCAGCTTTTTCATGAGCTTACGGACCCGGAAGCGCCCAATCTCAACGCCTTGGCTTTCTCTCCGTCGTCATCTGTCGCCCCGGTCGGTAGTGTTACCACCTTAGCGAGTTCTCCGGGAGGATTAGACGACTTCACATTCTCGCCCGGATCGGCGCAGTCTCCCTGATTCAGCGCTGGCTCGTAGGTGCCGGCAACATCACCACATGCGCTGTAGCCGACCAGTTGGCCATCGTCGCTCCACCATTCATCCACGATACCCTGGTCGGAGCTATGCACGCGGCGAATGCTGCTGCCCGCTCGGATCGAGCGCTCCGGCGGTACCGATTTGATCTGACAGGTACTTGACTTAACAAGAATCATCGGCATACGTGACTCGAAGCGCCGCTTGCCCTCACCATAAAGCTGATCCACGATCACGGCAGCCTGGCGATTGATTGGCTCGACGAATGAAAACACCTGCCCCTTGTGTTCAGCACAATCACCGACAGCGTAGATATCCGGGTCGCTGGTACGCATGGTGTCATCGACATCGATACCCCTGCGAACATCAAGGCCCGCTCGGGCCGCAAGCTCAACGTTGGGCTTCAGGCCGATCGCCGAGATCACGACGTCGCGCTCCATGGTGCGCCCATCCTCGAACCGGATCTGCAACCCACCGTCTTCTTTGGCCACATCATTCATCGTGGTGCCGAGTAAAAACGCGATCCCGTTCTGC
>JBGSKP010000191.1:0-2841 GCA_041741175.1 Thiocapsa sp.
GAATACCGCGATGATCGAGAAGTATCGCAACAGCTTCCTCAAGGAGGTGGAGGCGAACGTCGAAGAGGGCGAGTGGGTCAAGATGTGCATGCAGTGCGGCGTGTGCTCCGGCTCCTGCCCGCTCGGCAAGTTCTGGGACCACCCGCCGCAAGAGCTCTTCATGATGATCCGCGCCGGCAAGCGCGAGGCAGTCTTGAGCTCCAGCTCGATGTGGATGTGCACCTCCTGCTACAACTGCATCGTGCGCTGTCCGCGCGAGCTGCCGATCACCCACATCATGCACGGTCTCGCGCACTATGCCGCGCGTCTGGGCCTGGTGCCGAAGAACCAGCCGACCGCCAAGTTTGCCCAGATGTTCTGGGACAACCTGATGCAGAAGGGTCGGGTCAACGAGCTGAAGCTGGGCCTGAAGCTCTATTTCATGAACGGGCTCGGTGAAGGCGTGAAGGTCGCCATGAAGAACCAGAAGATCGGGATGGGGATGCTCAAGACCCAACGCATGAATGCACTGGAGGCATTCGGCGGGCATGCCGTCCAGGACCTCGACGGATTCCATAAGGTGCTTGCAAAGGCCAAAGAGCTCGAAGACAAGCGCATCGCCGCCCATTCGGCATCCCAGTCGGCCTAAGCGGAGGACACCCCAAAATGGCAACCCGTGAATACTCCTTCTACCCCGGCTGCTCCTCCCAGAAAGGCGCCTCCTCGTCTAATTACCTGATCTCGGTCCAGGCTATGTGCGAGGAGTTGGACATCCAGCTCAACGAGATCCCGGACTGGAACTGCTGCGCCGCCTCTATCGGCTATGCCGGCGGCGGCGAGCTGCCGCGCCTCACACTCTCGGCGCGCAACCTGGCGCTCTCCGAGCAGCACAACCCGGGTCAGGACGTCGTCGCCACCTGCGCCGCCTGCTGGCTCTCCACCCGCGAGGCCCAGGAGCGTCTGCATGAAGACCAGTCGCTGCTCGCCGAGGCCAACGAGGCTCTCGCCGAGGCCGGGCTCAAGCTCACCAAAGAGATGCCCATCAAGCACATGGCCGAGGTGCTGATCGAAGACATCGGCTACGAAGCCCTCGGCGCCAAGGTCAAGAAGCCGCTCGAAGGCATCAAGATCGCCGGCTATGTCGGCTGTCAGACCAACCGCCCCTTCGGCATCTCGGGCGAGTCATTCGAGAACCCCAAGTATCTCGACAAGCTGGTCGAGACACTCGGCGGCGACTCCATCCCGGACTACGAGAAGAAGGTGCAATGCTGCGGCGGCGCACTCGCCTTCTCCGAGCCCGAGAAGTCACAGGAGATGGTCAAGGGCATCATCGAAGCCGCCTACGACCACGGCGCCGACATGATCGTCACCCCCTGCCCGGTCTGCCAGATGAACGTCGAGGTCTATCAGGATCAGATCAACGAGACCTACGGCACCAAGTTCAAGATGCCGGTCGTCTACTACTCGACCCTGATGGCCGTCGCCTACGGACGCTCAGCCAAGGACGCCGCGCTCAACGGGCACATCATCCCGGCGAAGAAGTTGGAGGAGATTGCGGGGAAGTAGATCCGCCGCGACGACCCTGTCCATCGAGGATCAAAGCCCGCTGAAGCGGGCTTTGTCTTTTCGTGGTCGTGAGCTTAAGTGAAGGAAGAGCGCACCATTCGCGCGCGTCGGAAAGATCCGATTCCTTCCTCGCCGTATCCTACGCGGGCCAACACAGCCGTCCGGTTCTCGGCGTCCACTATAAGGCTCCGGAATTGGTCTTTGCAGGTACGACCAAGAAGCTCGGTGCAGCTGCCGACACCGATCGACGTAAGGGATTAGTGGCCAGTGCTACCTTTCTCTACGCGGATCGTAAGCATACCGAAACCTATGCTCTGGATTCCCGACATCAGTACCTTAACCCAAGCAAGCTCCCCTCCGGCGACTGATCGGTCAAACGAATTCGAACGCACTCGTTCAAATCGAATCCAGATGGAAATTCTTCCCAGGGGACAGTGTCTGAATTGAGGCAAGTAATGTACTGAAAACCATCGGCCTCCGAGACCTCCGCCGCACGGCGCAAAGCAAGGGCAACTTGGCGTTCGTCGACACCGTCGTACAAGGTGCTGTCGTGAATGAGAAAACCAGGGCCAGACGGTGGCTGCGGCCGCAACTGGGCGAGCATTAGGTCGTAGCAGAAGATCTTCATACTCCCGATGCCTTGGCTGTCCGAGCGCTCGATCTCGACGTCGAAATGGAAGCCCTTGTCTCGAACCTCGATGATCAGACGGCCGGGGCTCTGGTAGAGCGCCTCCGAGTGCTCGTTGAAAAGACTGATGGCCCTCTCGCGAATGGTCGAGCGCTCATCGTGATCCTGATGGGCTCGCTGCAGCAGGCGCTCCTTTTCTATTTTGAGGCTGCTCTTTCCACTCTCGAAGCGCTTGAGATTGTCCAGCCTACTGCGCAGATCTTTGGCCCTGACCTGCGTTTCCAAAAACCGCTGTTGCAACCGCGTGTACTCGTCCAGTGCCCCGTGAGAGCGCAGGATCGCCATCAGGGTGGCCGGCTCCTGGTCCATGTGCGCTACCTCTTGATCGCGGCCTGCGACTGTAGCCTCGATGCGCTCGATCTCCCTGCGTAGAAAGGTGCGGCGGTTCTCGACCACGCGGGCGTGGAAGGCGCTGACCTCCTCAAGATGACGGGTTACCATCCCGGGGAGCGCAGCCCCGGCCTCTTCGTATAGGCGAATCACCCCGGTCGGGTCGTCCGTTGAGGTCTCGGCCGCGCTCTCCCGGTAGAGGTCGAGAAGGCGGCGTTCGGATAGGTTGCGGTTATTGAGATCCTGGATCTCCGCCGTCAGGGCATTAGCGCGGTGCT
>JBGSKP010000192.1:0-1536 GCA_041741175.1 Thiocapsa sp.
CCGCTCTGCGGCCGCCGGTATCGGTTGCCAAGCCGGCGCGGCTTGATCAAAGATGTTGACGCACCAACGAGCTGCCCGCCCTCGCGGCACCCTTCCTGGGAGGAAACAAGTGGACCGGAGAACGTTCCTCGCGACCACCGCCAGTGCCGCGGCACTGCTGGCCGGCTCGAGGCCGGGCTGGGCGATCGGCGACCAGAAGCCGACCAGCGGCCAGACCGTCTATTTCCGTGGCTGGCAGTACAAGACCGACATCGTCCAGGCGAATGTCGATCGGTACAACACCGAGATGGAAGGCAAGGTCGACTACGCGACCGTCACCGGCGACTACCCGGCGATCATGGAGCAGAACCTGATCGCCGGTGCGGAGCTGGACCTGCTCTACGCCAACCCGGCGACGGCGGTGCGCTACTTCAACGGCGGCTGGGTCCTGCCCGCCGAGGAACTGCCGAACGCGGCCGAGATCAAGGCCGATATGTACCCGAACATCCTCGAAGCCTGGAGCTACCAGGGCAAGCTGTTGGGGCTCAGCTACTTCGTCAGCACCCGCGGGGTCATGCACGTCAACCTCGCCGCCTACGAAAAGGCCGGGCTGACCGAGGCCGACTACCCGAAGACCTGGGACGAGCTCTACGCCCAGCTGCCCAAGCTCAAGGAGGCGGGCTACCCGACGCCGTTCCTGCCGCACTGGATGAGCGAGTGGTACGGCATCTCCTGGGGCTTCGTCTTCGAGGTCATGAACCGCGGTGGCCAGGTCGCCGACCCGGAGACCCACGCGCCGCTGCTCACGACCGACGAGTCCGGCCCGGCCTACAAGACCCTCGCCGCGTGGAAGCAGATCTGGAACGACAAGCTCGTCCCAGAAGAAGTGCTGACCTACAACGAGGCCTCGTTCATCGACGCCTACGCCTCCGGCCGCTACGTCTACTCGCCGCAGCAGCTCTACGATCTCGAGACCTTCAACCGTCCAGACCGCTCGCAGATCGCCGGCAAGGCATCGCTGCTTCCGTACGCCGGACAGAGCTGGGGCCTCTTGGACTCCGCCGTCTACCTGATGACCAACCGTGAGCGCGAGGCAGCACACACCGACGACGTCAAGAAGTTCGCCTCCTGGTACGGCTACAAGGACCAGAACGGCGAGGTGTTCGTCGGCAATCGCTGGATGCAGGAGTCGATGCTCTTCTCCGGCTACAAGTCGGTCATGGAGAGCGAGTCCGCGAAGAAGCGGATGGAGAGCGCCCTCGCCCGGCCCGAGGACGTCGCCAAGGTGCTCGAGATCTACGCCGCGACGCCCTATCCCAAGGGAATCTGGGCGGTCGTCTGGTCGGAGGAGTTCAACTCCTGGCTCCGCGAGACGCTCGCCAACTACGTCACCGGCGACGGCGACATCGTCGGCACGATCGAGGAGATCAACGCCAAGATCACCGCCTTGAACCAGCAATACGGCATCGGTGGCTGAGGCCGCTCGCCGCAAGCCAAGGAATCCGGATCCCGTCGGCACGACGCCGGCGGGGTCCGGCCCAACGGCGGCGGCGGGGT
>JBGSKP010000193.1:0-4466 GCA_041741175.1 Thiocapsa sp.
GGAGCGCAAGCACGCCATCGATGGCCCAGGCGACCTGTCCGATCACGTCCATGGCCCGATCCCGCGGCGCAGCGCCGCACGGGCGACCAGATGGCAGGCGAAGGCCGAGGCGACCAGAACCAAGAGCCAAATCAGTGCCAGCTTGCCCACCGCAGCAAATGACTCCGCCTGCAACGCAAGCCCGGCCACGATCAGCCCAAGTCCCAGGTTGTCGGCCTTGGTCAAGGCATGCAGACGGGTGTAGACATCGGGGAAGCGCAGCAGCCCCACCGTCCCGGCGAGAAAGAAGACTCCCCCGAGGATCAGCAGGCCGGCCGAGGCGATATCAAGGATCGACACGGCCGTCCTCCCCCTCGCCGCTCCAACTCCGGCGCACGAAGGCCACCATGGTGACGGCAGCCAAAAGGGCGAACACCAGGGCGACATCGCGCACCGCCGGGTGACCGGATGACTCCGCGAGCAGCAGCAGGACAGCGACGGCCGTGGTGCCGAACAACTGGGCCGCGAGCATGCGGTCCGCCGGCGTGGGTCCACGCAGGATTCGCCAGAGTCCGGCGGCCAGCGTGAAGATCAAGACGAGGGCAAGTGCGAGATACAACAGGGTCATGACGCCTCGGCGTGGGTGCTCGGCGGCGTGCTCAGCCGAATCCGAAAGAGCGCGGCGACCTTGGTCTCCAAGGTTGCCAGATCCGCTTCGCTTGAAGCACGCTTATCCAAGATGTGGATGACGAGGGTATTCCGAACGATCTCGGCGCTCAAGGTTCCCGGCAGAAGGCTGACGACGGCTGTCATGACGACACGCGCCCGACCGGGCGGAAGACGCAGCCGATAGGTCAGGATGCCGGGCGCGATGGGCAGGCTCGGCGCACAGGCGCGCCACGCGACATCGACCCCGCCGCGCAGCGACCACCAGAGGAAGAAGGGAACGAAACGGGCAAATCCGACTGCGGACCAGGGCACCGGACGCGACAGCGCCAGACTCAGGGCGGTGGCCAGCACGACGAAGAGACCACCGAGCGGCCAGGAGCCGGGCTGCCCCTCGGTCAAGACCCACCACAGAAGTGCGAAAAGCGCGAGACGCAGCCCCAAGGTTCGCACAATCGGCAGCGGCCCTTGCAGTCGCATCAATCGTTCCGGACCGGATCGGGTGCGTTGAGTGCCTCGTCCGGCCAGAATCGCGTCCCGAACAGGGTCGCCTCCATGCGCATGCCGGACTCGGTGACGCGATAAATGGAGACCCCTCGGCTGAACGGCTTCGTCACATCGCCACCCTCGCCCGCGACCGAGCCGCGCGCCTCGGCGGAGACCTCGAAGCCCTGCTCGACGAACCGAGAGAAGGCCGCTTCGTCCTCGAAGAGTACGACCAGCTCGGAGGTGAAGCCTCCCATGCCGTAGCTGAATCCGACCCCGCCGGTGGCCATCTTCATGTAGATCCGATCGGTCTCGTCGCGCCGCATCGCCAGGCCGTACCCGTAACCCGCCGTCGCGCCGACCGCGATCTGACGGACGGTGAAGACCGCCCAGCCGAAGCTGCGATCGAAGAGCGCGTGGATCTCCGGATCGGTCGAGAAGAGGCGATCGAGCGTGCCGAATGCCAGGCCATCGACAACCGCTCTCTGCTCCTCGGGCGTCCCCTCGCGGATGATGAATGCGGAGACATCCTCGGTCGCGCGCCGGGTCCGATCCATGCCCTTGGCGGCCAGATCGGCGCCGGTGGCGAGTGCGTCGAGCGAGAGCGAGCGGCCTCGCTCGTAGGCGTTCCCGGCCCCGGCCTTGAGCTCGTTCCAAAGACCCTCGGCTGCGGCGAAGGACGGACAGAGTGACAGGATCAGGAGGAGCTTGGTCAGGGGTTTGAACGTTTGCATGGTCTAAAGGATAACCTCCGGAGCGCAGGGTGCGCACCTCGAGCGGGTCGGCCGTGTGGCCATTGCACTCTCTCGCGATGTCCTTGATCGGATGCGAAGCACGTGCTACATGTGCTGCACGTGAACGACGTGCGTCCCGAAATTGTTCCCTGTATGAAACAAAATATCACCCTGTCGATTGACCAGGCCCTGTTGACGAAATTGCGCGTCATCGCTGCGCAGCGATCGACATCCGTCTCGCGGATGCTCGCGGATGAGCTGTCCACCATCGTCGAGCAAGCGGAACACTATGAGCAGGCCAAGCGCGCTGCACTCGACGCCTTGGAGTCCGGGTTCCATCTGGGTGGAACATCAGTCGCTCGGGACGAGCTCCATGAGCGTTAAGTATTTTATCGACACAATGTCCTGACCTATGCCCATGATCGAGATGCCGGCGACAAGCGCGAACGAGCCGCCCTGCTCCTCCGAGAACTCTGGGGTTCCAAAACCGGTGTGCTCAGTATTCAGGTTCTGCAGGAATTCTTCGTCAACGTCACGCGTAAAATGCCGCAGCCGCTATCGCCGGCAACGGCACGGGGTCTGATCGGCGCCTATGGTGTCTGGCAAATCGAGATACCGACGGTCACGACGGTTCTTCATGCTACGGAGATTCAAGAACGTCATCAGTTGTCCTTTTGGGATGCGATGATCGTGGCAACCGCATTGAGCGGCGGTGCGGAAGTCCTGCTCTCGGAAGACCTGAGCCACGGCCAGGTCATCGAGGGGGTTCGAGTGGAGAATCCTTTTCTGCATTGATCGGCGTGCCGTTCTCGTCAGTGTGTGTTCCGACGCGCCTTCGAGCGTTCGCAGGATCGACACGCGTGCCGCCCGTTCGAAGCTGAAGCTCGCCGGCCGCCGTTGTATACTGCGCGACCGGCGACCCCCTACGTTCTACCCCCGATTCGATTCGATATGGCAAAGAAGCAGAAGCGACCTTCTGTCAAGGCCCGTCAGCCAGCGCGCGCGGTCACGCCCGAGTCGGCGCGTGCCGATCTCGATGCGGGGCGCTTTCGCGAGGCGATGGCGGGCTTCAAGGATCTGTTGAAGCAGGCTCCGGCGGGTGAAGACAGCGAGGGACTTCGCAACGGGCTTGCCGATGCCTACGAGGGACGCGCGCGCCAGCTCGGCGCCAAAGGCATGCACAAGGAGGCGCTGGTCATGTGGGAGAACCGCGCTGCGCTGGGGACGCTCCCGGTACATCCGGAGCATGCGGTCTGCCTACTGCGTTTGGGGCGGGTCGCTCAGGTCATGCCGATGCTGGACGATGTCTCCTTGAAGGCCGATCCCGAGTCCAGGGCCTTGTTGCGCGGCCATCTGGCGGCTCAGACCCTTGCCGGCACAGCCGGGATCGCCGAGGCACTGCCCGCCGATGACCCCATTCGTGTCCAAGCGACCGTCGCCGAAGAGGCGCTCGACGCCTATTGTGTCGGCAACGATCAGGCGCTCGCGCAGGCACTGAAGGCGATCCCGTTCCGCTCGCCCTATCGCGATCTGGTTCAGATCCTTAAGGCATTGAGTCGTCTCGACCCCGCCGCGCGCGATCATCGCGGCGACTGGACCGAGGAGGCGCGCAACGAGGCGGCCAAACTCCTGGACCGCGTCGAGGACAACTCGGGCTTCGCCCGGTTACGCGATGCCGCGCGCCTGGCGCTGCTCTCGGAGACCGAGCTGGCGCCCAAGCTCCGCGAGGTCGGCCCGGCGACACGCGATCTGGTCTTCTCGCTGCGCGGCTGGCCCGCCGAGCGCGCGATCCTCTGGAACGAGATCCAAACGCTCGGCGACTCCCCGCAGCCGAAAGAGCTGCTGCGTCTGATGTTTCGGCATCGTCGCGTGCTCGGCGAAACCTGGGTTCACGAGCGTGGCCTGCGTCTGCTTCTGCCGAAACCGCAGACCGGCGCGAAATGGTGGATCGAGGTCGGCGGCAAACCCCTGCGCAAGATCGACGGATACCTGCTGGATGCCTGGGAGAGCGAGGGGGGCGCGGATCCATGGACCGTCGCCAGCTACTGGCAGGATTACGCGGACCTCATGACGGATGCCGCCGACCCCCGCGTCGAGCCGGGCAGCGATGCCGCGTTGCGCATCGCACTCGCGCTACGTCGTACTGAAACACTCTTTAAGACCCTCCAACGGATGGAGCCGGATTTCGACCCGGACTCCTTGCCGGGGACCATTGCGGCCGACCTGAAATCCAGCCTCGAGCACGACCCCGACGACCGCGCCACCTATCTGAGCCTGATCGCCTACTACCTGCGAGTCGGTAAGGCGCTCAAGGACGCTCGCAATATCCTCAAGCTCGCCCAAGAGCGCTGGCCGACCGACAAGGCGGTTCTGACCACGGCTATGGACACCGCGATCGCGAGCGGGGCCTTCAAGAAGGCCGCGACCATCGCCGCCGACATCCTGGCAGTGGATCCGATCAACAGCGGCGTGCGCGAGCGGCTGGTGGAGGCGCATCTCGCCCACGCGCGGAAGAACCTGACGGATCAACGGCCTGATTTGGCGATGCGTGCGCTGGCCCTGGCGGAGGAGTGGAGTCGCACCGAGCGCACGCGCGAACGC
>JBGSKP010000194.1:0-8517 GCA_041741175.1 Thiocapsa sp.
CCCTGGCCCGCAGCCTGGCCAAGCATCCCAAGCTGTTGCTGCTCGACGAGCCGCTTGGCGCGCTCGACAAGCGCCTGCGCGAGAACACCCAGTTCGAGCTGGTCAACCTGCAGGAGCGACTCGGCATCACCTTCGTGACCGTGACGCACGATCAGGAAGAGGCCATGACCATGTCGACGCGCATCGCCGTCATGGACGCCGGCCAGATCATGCAGGTCGACACCCCGACCGCTATCTATGAGTTCCCGACCTGCCGTCTGGTGGCCGAGTTCATCGGCTCCATCAATCTCTTCGAAGGCAAGGTTGTGGCAACCGAAGGCGAGTTCGTGCTGGTCGAAACACGCGTCGGCCGGCCGATGCGCATGCGCAGCTTCCAGCCGCTGGCGCTCGGGGCGCCGGTGACGGTCGCAGTGCGGCCCGAGAAGATGCGTCTGTGTCTGGACTATCGGGAGGATGGCGTGAACCAGCTGCGCGGCGTCGTCGAGGACATCGCCTATCTCGGCGATGTGTCCATCTATCGGGTGCGGGTCGCCGACGGCGAGCTGGTCGAGATGACGCTCACCAATGTACAGCCGCGCACCGAGCAAGCCTTGACCTGGGAGCAAGAAGTGGCGATTGAGTGGTCGCCGACCAGCGGCGTGATCCTGACCGAATAGCCGACGGCACGCCGGGAGAAGAGTCGAGCCATGCCCGCATCGCATTCAAACCGCTCCACCGGGGAGCATCGCCTGAGCCGGTTGGTCAACATCGGGCTGCCTTATTTCTGGCTCGGCCTTTTCTTTTTATTGCCGTTCGTCATCGTGCTGCAGATCAGCCTGGCCGAGCCGGCGCTCGCCCAGCCGCCCTACACCGCGCTCTGGCAGTGGGTCGACGAGGGGCTGCTGCGCATCGAGATCAATCTGCGCAACTTCATGCTGGTCGCGGAGGATGACCTCTATCTGAGCGCCCTGCTCAACTCGCTTCAGGTCGCCTTCATCTGCACCCTGCTCTGCCTGCTGCTCGGCTATCCCATGGCCTATGCCATCGCCACCGCGCCGGAGCGTTGGCGCATCATCCTGCTGATGCTCATCGTCCTGCCGTTCTGGACCTCCTTTCTGATCCGCGTCTATGCCTGGATCGGCATCCTGAAATCCAACGGTCTGCTGAACGATTTTCTGCTCTGGCTGGGTCTGATCGACACCCCGCTGACGATCCTCCACACCCAAACGGCGGTCTATATCGGTGTGGTCTACTCCTATCTCCCCTTTATGATCCTGCCGCTGTACGCAAACCTGACGCGTCTGGACCACACCCTGCTTGAGGCCGCGGCGGATCTTGGCTGCCGGCCGATCAGCGCCTTCCTGCGGGTCACGTTGCCGCTGTCGATGGCCGGTATCGTTGCCGGCAGCATGCTGGTCTTCATCCCCGTCGTGGGTGAATTCGTGATCCCCGATCTGCTCGGCGGACCCGAGAGTCTCATGGTCGGCAAGCTGCTGTGGACCGAGTTTTTCTCCAACAAGGATTGGCCGCTCGCCTCGGCGCTGGCAATCGTCCTGCTCGCCCTGCTGGTGGTGCCGTTCGTGCTGATGCAGCGCCTGCAACAGCGGATGGAGGGTAGCCGTTCATGACCACGCGACGCTGGCCGCTGCTGACCCTGCTCGCCTTCGGCTATGCCTTCTTATATGTGCCGATCCTGCTGCTGATCATCTATTCATTCAACGAATCACGTCTCGTCACGGTCTGGACCGGGTTTTCCACCAAGTGGTATGTGGAGCTTTTCAACAACCAGCAATTACTCGATGCCGCCTGGCTGAGCGTGCGGATTGCGGCAACCAATGCCACCCTGGCGGTCGTGCTCGGAACGCTCGCCGCCAACGCGCTGGTGCGTCATCGCCAGTTCCGCGGACGCACGGGGTTCGAACTCCTGATCACCGCCCCGCTGGTTATGCCGGACGTGATTATCGGCCTGTCGCTGCTGCTGCTGTTCGTCGCCATGCAGCAGCTCATCGGCTGGCCCGACGGACGCGGCTTTACGACCATCACCATCGCCCATGTGACCTTCAGCATGGCCTATGTCGCGGTCGTGGTGCGCGCGCGTCTGTCGCAGATGGATCGGTCGCTGGAGGAGGCGGCAATGGATCTGGGCGCACGGCCGCTTGTTGTCTATCTGCGGATCACGCTCCCGCTGATCGCACCGGCACTGCTCTCCGGCTGGCTGCTTGCCTTCACGCTCTCGCTCGATGATCTGGTGATCGCGAGCTTCGTCGCCGGTCCGGGCTCCACCACCCTACCGATGGTGATCTACTCCAGCGTCCGCATGGGCGTGTCGCCGCAGATCAACGCACTGGCCACCCTGATTGTGGCCGTGGTCAGCCTGGCGGTGTTGGTCGCGGGACTGTCGCTCCGCCAGGGCCGCGCGCCGCGATGAGCGCCAGCATGCGTTTGAGCCAAAGACTTTCGGGCAGGAGCATCAGATAGACGATGCCGAGGATGACGAGCTGATACCAGAAGCTCGTCAGCCACGGCGGCGTGACACCGCTCGCCAGCCAGCTTTCGGCCAGACGCTGCAGGTTAAAGAAGCTGAAATAGGCGAGAAAGGCGAGAATCAAGCGCCCGGAGCTGCGCTGACGCGGCGAAAGCGCCACCAGCGGAACCGCCAGGATGGTGAGAACAATGATCGCCAACGGCGCCGACAGGCGATGCTCCACCTCGGCGCGATCGGCCAGGTCTGGCGAAGCCATCAGCTCCAGGGTCGGCGTGGTCGAGCGTTTGGAGATCACCCCTTGCGGCGCGCCGGATGCACGAATGCGGATCCGGTATTCGTCGAACTGCCCGATCAGAAAGGCCGCCGACCCCGGTGCACCATCAAAACGGTGGCCGCTCGACAGCGTGACCAGATGGTCGCCCGTCTCTGCCTCGAGTCGATGTAATCCGCTCTTGCTCGTCACCAGACGCGGAACCGCCTCGCGCCGATCCAGGATAAAGACATCGGCGAGCGACTGATGGCGATCCATCGCGCCAATATAGAGCACCAGATCACCCCGCTCCTCCATATAGAAGCGCCCCGGCTGAAGGCCGGCGATCTGCGATGCCTGATTCTGCTGCTCGATGCGAATCTGATGGATTCCGGCCGCCGCCCACGGCTGTAGGATCACCGAGACCCAACCCGTGACCAGGGCGACCGGCACGGCCAGCAGCAGCAGCGCACGCAGCAGACGCCGCGGCCCGATCCCGCAGGCGCTTAAGGCGATCAGCTCGCTGTCCTTCGACAGTCGGCTCAGCGTCACCAGCAGGGCGAGAAAATAGGCCGGCGGCAACATGCTCGGCAGATCGCGCACGACCTGAAAGCCAAGAAAACTCAGCACCAGATGCACGCTCAAGGCACCGACATTCACCTCTTCGAGCGTGCGCAGAAACAGCATGCTCGCAACGATCAGGATCAGGATCGCCAGAATGGCGAAAAAGACCTTGGTCGCTTCCGAGAGCAGATAGCGGTCGACGATTCCGAGCATGGCCTTGCCTGATGCAGCGATGCGTCATTCTGCCATGCGGATCGCGTTTGTACCCGGTTTGGTTCGATGGTACCGCGACCTGAGTGGCGGTCCCGGCAACTCAACATCATGGGCGCACACTCGGCGCTGTCACCTCATTGCCGAAGCCCTGCCCATCGTGTATTAGCTCTACCGCGGAACCGCATATGGACCTCTATCTCGTGTAATGGCGCCGATATCGAGACGACGCTCGGCGACGGCACGATTCACAACTCGCGGCGGAGCCCCGTCCCAGTCCTCGGTTTTGGCCCGAACGCAACGCTACCGAGTGAGCCACCCTAATGGACTGTAGGGGCGAATTTATTCGCCCCTACACGCCGGTAGATTCGTTCCCGGAAATCCCCTTACCTCGCGGATCGCACCACCGGCGGGCGTCAGGCGCGGGCGTTTGCGCAGTCAAGCCACGCGCCTGCGGTGAGGTAGCTTCGTTCGGTCTCGCCAGAGACGGTATTTCTCGGACGTCACATCAACTCGGCGCAGCCGAAGCATCGGCTGCGCCCAAGGCTTTCGATACCACCTCGAACACATCGCTGGACAGCTCGGTGGCCCCCATGATCCGCTCGATCTCGGCTCGCATCAGTGTCTGTCGGCCCACATCGTAGCGGCGCCAGGTGATCAGCGGTTTCAGGAGTCGTGACGCGATCTGCGGATTGAGTGGATCCAACTGCAGGACGCAATCGGATAAGAAACGATATCCGGCGCCGTCGGCGGCATGAAAACGCGCCGGATTCGCCGTGCAGAAGGCGCCGACCAGGCTTCTCACCCGATTCGGATTACGCCAGGAAAAATCCGGGTGCTGCATGAGTGCGAGGACGGCGCCAAGGGTGCCTTCGCGGCTGCTGGTCGCCTGCACACTAAACCATTTGTCGATCACCAACGACTCTTTCGACCAGCGCCGATAAAAGGCATCCAGCGCCGCCAGTCCTTCGACACCGCCATGGTCCACAAGCAGACGCAGCGCAGCAAGCGAGTCGGTCATGTTCCCCGCATCGGCAAACTGCGCGTCACACAAGGCGATGCCGGTCTCGCCCCCTGCCGCCAAGTAGCTCAAGGCTAGGTTCTTGATCGCACGCTGCCCGATCGCCTCGGGCGTGAAGGCGTAAGACGCGTCGGTGTGATTGGCGCGATATGTCTCCAGCAGCGCATCCTGGAGCTGTTCACCGATCGCGCGCTGAAGTCCGCCGCGCGCGCGATGGATTCCCTCCACATCGACCACCGGCATCTGGTCGCCGAGGTACGACTCCGAGGGCAGATTCAGGACCTCGGCCAACAGGGCCTGATCGCTCTGCGGATCTGTTAAGGCGATTCGGAACGCCTCGACGAAACCGGCGGAAACCGCGGTCGCGGGGTTCTGTGTCATCGCCAGCAGCAGCCGCTGCATCAGTGTCTGTGCGGCATCCCAACGGCTGAAGCCGTCGCTGTCGTGACGCATCAGGAACATCAGATCTTCGTCGGAATAGTCGAATCGCAGCTTCACGGGGGCCGAAAACCCACGCAACAACGAGGGCACCGGGCGCTCGGCAATACCGACAAAGCAGACGTGGGTCTCGCGCTCGCGCAGCTCCAGGATCCGTGTGCCGGGATCCGACCCAGAATCTGACCCAGAATCCGACCTGGGACCTGACATGGCGGGCTCGTCCTTCAGCCGCAACGCAATCTCACGGCCGTCGCGGTCGAGCAGTCCGATCGCCAGCGGCAGATGCAGTGGCGCTTTATCGGGCTGCCCCGTCGTCGGCGGCGTCTCCTGCCGAATCCGCAGACAATAGGTCGCCTGCCCTGCGTCATACTCGGCATCGATCTCCAGGCAGGGCGTGCCGGCCTGGGCATACCAGCGGCGAAACTGGGTCAGATCGCGACCGCTGACCGCTTCCATACACTCGACAAAGTCGTCGGTGGTCACGGCCTGTCCGTCGTGCCGCGTGAAGTACAGATCGGTCGCCTGCCTGAACAGCTCGGGCCCGAGCAGATTGGCCTGCATCCGCACCAGCTCGGCGCCTTTGTTGTAGACGGTCGCGGTGTAGAAATTGTTGATCTCGATATAGGAATCCGGACGCACGGCATGGGCCATGGGCCCGGCATCTTCGGGGAACTGATGCGCCCGCAGCAGGCGCACATCAGCAACCCGCTTCACACCGCGCGAGGCCACATCAGCCGAAAATTCCTGATCGCGATAGACCGTGAAGCCTTCTTTGAGGCTCAGTTGAAACCAGTCTCGACAGGTGATGCGGTTGCCGGTCCAGTTATGAAAATACTCATGGGCAATCACGCCCTCGATCCCCTGAAAGTCATCATCGGTCGCGGTATCCGGACGCGCCAGGACGAACTTATCGTTGAAGACATTCAGTCCCTTGTTCTCCATGGCGCCCATATTGAAATGGCTGACCGCCACGATCATGTAGATATCCAAGTCATACTCGCGACCGAAACGCTCCTCGTCCCAACGCATCGCCTTTTTGAGCGACCGCATCGCGTGCTCGCATTTATCCAGGTTGTGCGGTTCGACGTAGATGCGCAGCCGCACCTCGCGGCCTGAAGCGGTCGTGAACCGCTCCTCGACGGCACTCAGGTCGCCCGCGATCAGCGCGAACAGATAGCTCGGCTTTGGAAAGGGATCTTCCCAACGCGTCAGATGACGGCCGTCGCCCAGATCGCGTTCCTCGACCGGATTGCCGTTGGACAGCAGCACCGGAAAGCGCGCGCGATCGGCGATCAGCGTCGTGCTGTAGCGGGCCATGACATCCGGGCGATCGAGAAAATAGGTGATGCGCCGGAAACCCTCCGCCTCGCATTGGGTGCAGAGCATCTGTCCGGACTGGTAAAGTCCCTCCAGTGCGGTATTCAGATTCGGATGAATGTGCACCCGGGTGCCGAGTCGAAAGCGATCGGGCACCCGATGCAGAGTCAGCGAATCGGTCTCGACACGGTACTCCGCGGGGGTCAGCGCCAGACCGTCGATCTTGACCTGCTCAAGTTTGAGCTGCTCGCCATGCAGCCTGAGCGTGCCGTCACCCCGGGTGGCCGCGGGATTGCGGCGCAGCGTCAGCGCCGCATCGACATAGGTCAGGTCGGTGTCGAGCTCGAATCGTAGATCGACATGATCGATCAGGAACTCGGGGGGACGATAGTCTTCGAGACGGACCGGGTGCGGGGTGTCGCGGTACATGATGTTCCTGATAGTCCTGATGTGGCCTGGATGCCGCGGGTTGCGTCGAGCAAGGCGCCGGAGCCTCATCGCGCCTGGCTATCCTGTCTACGCTCTTCCGGTCGATACCGGGGTTTTTCAAGGGCGGGTTGACGGGCGGTGCCCGAGACGGCGAAGCTTTCGAGCATTCAGCCCGCTCCGGAACAGGAAACCGAACACGATGCCTGCCGTTACCCTTTACATGACCATGGTCTGCCCCTATTGCTGGCGGGCAAGGCATCTGCTGCAGCGCAAGGGTGTGGTCTTCGAGGAGATCGCCGTGGACCGCGACCCCGAGCAGATGGCGATCATGCGCCAACGCAGTCGGCGCCACACGGTCCCGCAGATTTTCATCGGTGATCGCCATGTCGGCGGCTACGATGACCTGGCCAGGCTCGATGCGAGCGGCGAGCTGGATCGGCTTCTGGCCACCGCGACCGACGATGTCTGACACCGCGACCCCGACACAGAGCCTGCGCTTGGACAAATGGCTGTGGGCGGCGCGGTTCTTCAAAACCAGGCAGCTCGCCGTCGAGGCCATCAATGGCGGTAAGGTACAGGTCAACGGCCAACGCGCCAAGCCGGGGCGTGCGATCAGTCAGGGCGCACGGATCGAGATCCACAAAGGCAGTCTGTCCTGGGAGATCGAGGTGCTGGCGCTTCATAAGCAACGCCGCTCCGCGACCGAGGCGGCACACTTGTATAGGGAAGAGGAAACCAGTCGCCTACGCCGCCAGGCGCTGGTGCAGGAGCGCCGAGACACCGGCGGCGACGCGCAGGATGCGCCCGGTCGACCCACCAAGCGCGATCGACGCCAGATCCAGCGCTTCAAGATTCCAACCGACTCGGGGAGCTGAAATCACTTGGACAGCGATGCCTTTCGCCAGATCTATCGAGACATCAACGAACGCGACTGCGTCTACGAAAAGGCCATCCTGTCCAACCAGTGCGGCTGCTCGGAAGCGCGCAAGTTTTGCATCGCCGAGCGCGAAGGCGTGAGCTGCGACAGCGACGCGGCGCAGGCGACCTGCATCGCCCTGCTCGAGGCACTGCGTCAACAGGCCAGATTTGCGCTGAAGACCCACGATCCACGCCGCGCACTGCCGCACGCCAAGGCGATGCGCCTGCAAGTGGGCGGTCTGCGCGGCATCGCCGTCGCCGTCGATCCGGAGGCACCCGCTCCGGGCATCATCGCCGACGTACGTGCACTGCTGATCGCCGCACTCGCCCGATTCGGCGCGATCGAGCATCTGCCCTATCCGCTCATCATGCAGCAGATCGCCGCCTACAAAGGACGCCCGCGACGACGCGAACCGAAGCCCAAATAAGCCGGAGAGACATCCGGGGCGACATTCTAAAGTCGAAGCCGCTTCCGGCCGCTTTGAGCCGGTTCGGCCCTTCAGGGCATTTCCCGGAAAATCGCCTACCCGTCAGACATCCCCCTCTGGATCGGGCTTCAGCCCGACAAACACGTCAGAGCAGGTCAGCATCACCGGTGTACCCACCGGCGCCTGCTCGAACAACCCGATTAGATCGCAACTGCGCATGCGAATGCAGCCATGGGATCGCGGAACACCCATCGGCTCGCAGTCCGGGCAGCCGTGGATGTAAATGAAGCGACGCAGCGTGTCGACCTCGCCGCCGCGGTTACGGCCCGGTTCGCAGCCGGTCAGCCAGAGGACGCGGGTCAAAATCCAATCGCGGCCGGGGAACGCGGCAGCGAGCGCGGCATCGTAGATCTCTCCGGTCGGTCGACGCCCGCGGAACACGGTGCCGGTTGGACAGCCCTCACCGATGCGGGCACGC
>JBGSKP010000195.1:0-2820 GCA_041741175.1 Thiocapsa sp.
ATGACATGGGCAACGGCGTGCCAGGCCCAGGCGTCATGGCGCTCCAGCTCGACCGCACGCCGCGCCGCGACCTCGGCACGCGCGTAGAGTCCGGTCTCTTCCAGTCCGAAGGCGTGCATCCCGATGATGACGTGATAGCCGGGCATCTCCGCGGACCATGCAGGCAGCGCGCGGGCGATGCGGTCGCGGAGCAACCGGGTCGAGCCCGTGTAGAAGTCCACCAAATGACCGACCTGCAGCGCGAGAATGTCGAGCGGGTCGTCGATGGCGATATCCTCCAGGATCCGCGAGACGACATGCCACTCGCTGTCCAAGAGGTGCTTCACAACGGTCAGATGCGCACGCTCGCGCGCCGTGCTCGGTAGGGCTTCGGCGGTCTCCAAATCCGCGCGGGCCACGGCGAATCCGTCCGGCTCGGTCCCCAGCAGATGCAGATAGGCATGGAGAACCCAGGCCATGACGAATTCCGGATTGCGGCTCAACACCTGCTCCGTGGTCGCCACCGGGTCGTCCCGATAGCATTGAAACTCATGAAGCGCCTGTTGATAGATATCGGCTGCGGTCGCATCGGCACCGCTCATGGGAAGGCCGAGTGCATCGTTTCGGGTCATCGCGATTCCTCCTCGCTTTGGTTTGTCTGGCGGTTGATCCACCGGGATGCTCCGGTGATGAAGATAGCCTAGGTTCCACTCGTCATAACGCCGTGAAAAAGGCGTGAAAATTGGGGTAAAAATGCGGACAACGGGTGGCGTAGAGTCGGTACAGCAGCCTTACCGATGAGCGTTCCAAGAGCTGTATCTCGGAGACACGGAAGTACAAAGCAGAAGCGTGAAAAACAAATACCGGGGCGGCGGCTCAAGTCGACCCTCCCCCTGACCTCCGAGCGGGAACCTCAGGCGTCGTACGGTAGGGGCGACTTCAGTCGCCCATACACGTCAACCGAACACCGCGACGTCAATTCCGGCTCGATTAGCGGTTCCTTATACAAAATCCGGAGCAATGAACAAGATTGCAGGCGGATCGATCATTCCGTGCGCGGGATGGAGTGTCTAGACTTTCGATGTGATGAGCAAAGACGTACCCGATGGATTGCGTGACCGCTCAGGGTCCATCCCAATTACCACGAGGTACAGGAGCATGATCGATTCGCACACACAAGACCTTCAGACGCTGCGCTCCAAGCTGTCGGGCCGCGTTCTGCTTGCCGCCGATCCGGACTATGAGCAGGCACGGCAGATCTGGAATGCAATGATCGACCGCCGACCCGCCGTCATCGTCCAATGCGCCGATACCGACGACGTCCGCCTTGCGCTGCACTTTGCGCGGGAGCACGACCTCGAGATCGCCATTCGCGGCGGCGGGCACAACATTGCCGGCAACGGCATCTGCGACGGTGGTTTGTTGATCGACTTTTCCGGCCTTCGCGCCGTCGAGGTCGATCCCGATGCACGGATTGCCAGGGTTCAGCCCGGCGCAACACTCGCGGACCTGGACGAGGCCACCCAACGCCATGGCCTGGCTACGCCGGTCGGCATCAACTCGACGACCGGTGTCGCGGGACTCACCCTCGGCGGCGGCTTCGGCTGGCTGACGCGCCGGCATGGCATGACGGTGGACAACCTGCGCTCGGCCGATGTCGTCACCGCCGACGGCAGCCTGCTGCATGCCAGCGCCGAGGAGAACGCCGACCTCTTCTGGGGCCTGCGCGGTGGCGGCGGAAACTTCGGCATCGTCACCGGGTTCGAGTTTCGGCTGCACCCGGTTGGCCCGGAGATCCTTGCCGGCCTGGTGGTCTATCCGCTCGAACAAGGTGATCGCGTCTTGCGCGGCTATCGCGAGTACGTACGTACGGCGCCGGAATCGCTGAGCGTCTGGATCGTCGTTCGACACGCACCGCCGCTGCCCTTCCTGCCCGCCGAGGCGCATGGTCGCAAGGTCATTGTCCTGGCGCTCGCCTGCACCGCCCCGCAAGTCGAAGGCGAGACCCTGGTCGCTCCGCTGAAGGACTTGGGTGATCCACTGGGCGTTAACATCGGCATGCAGCCCTTCGCGCAGTGGCAGAAGGCGTTCGACCCGCTGCTGACACCGGGCGCCCGCAACTACTGGAAGTCACACAACTTCATTGAGTTGGACGACGGGTTACTGGATGTCATGGTCGCCGACGGGAACCGTTTGCCTGGACCCGAATGCGAGATCTTCGTCGCACATATCGGGGGCGCACCCAATCGGGTGTTGCCGCAGGACACCGCCTACGCGCAGCGCGACGCGCGTTTCGTCATGAACGTCCACGGACGCTGGCAGCATGCGAGCGACGATGCCGCAGGGATCGCCTGGGCGCGCGAGGTCTTCGCCGCCTGCGCACCGTTCGCGTCCTCGGGGGCCTATACGAACTTCATGACATCCGACGAAGCCGGGCGACTCGAGACGGCTTATGGCGCCAATCTCGGTCGACTCCAGCAGGTCAAACAGCGCTATGACCCGGACAACGTCTTTCATCTCAATCCGAACATCCGCCCCGACCCCAGTGCTGCCGTCGGCGGATGACCGATAGACCGAGCGCATGAGGATTTTTCGCCCCATCGCACGCCCCGTGCTCGCACGGGGCGACGCGCGTAAAGGATCCCGTTGTTCGCGTCTTTGCGGTTCCGGTTCCGGATCCGGGATCTCCGGCAGTCGCCCCGATCATGCGGGCGCAGATTGATCGGCCCCGCCGTCACCCCGGCGATCCTCGGCCGCAAGTGACAAGGATCGCCCGGCAGGCGCCGATCGCCGTCGTCGCCACACCGCGGGCGGCACACCCACGGCACGTTTGAAGGCCCG
>JBGSKP010000196.1:0-2499 GCA_041741175.1 Thiocapsa sp.
GCCGAGGATCGCCAGCTCCATCGCCTCCGCGGCGGCATTCTGCTGCTTGTTGCCGCCACGAACGCCGAACGGAATCATGCCGTAACCGCGCAGCAACCCGACCAGCAGGGGAAATTCCACCTCGCCGTCACGTTGCGGAAAGCCGCTCAGATCGATGACCACCGGCGTATTGCGAAAAAATTCGGGAGCCTGCTCGACGCGTGCGCCCAACTCAGTCGCAACAGCTTCGATGTCGGCCAGAAGCAACCGAATGATCGGCAGCGTGAAGCCTGCCGCCTTGAGCTCGAAGGCTGCGGGCCGGTCACCTGCCGAGTTGAATTGATTCCCTGCCATGATGCTGCTTTCGGGGCCAGAGGCCGCTGATCTCCAGAGTAATGAATCGAAACGTCACCGTCCGCCGACGACAGCCCCTGTGAGCAACCGGGTGCGCAACCGGGTGCGCAAACGGGCATGTCGCCTCACCCCGGCGGCCACTGCAGCGGCCGCCCGCCGAGGATATGCAGATGAAGGTGGTAAACGGTTTGACCCGCACCGGCGTTGCAGTTGATCAGGGTCCGATAGCCGCTCTCGGCGATACCCTCTTGGGCGGCGATCTTGGCCGCTGCCAGAAAGAGCTTGCCAATGAGCTGCGCATCGCCCGGCTCGACCGCGTTGAGGGTCGGTATCGGCTTGCGCGGGATCACCAGGATATGTGTCGGTGCCTGCGGATGAACGTCGCGAAAGGCCACCAGGTCTTCGTCTTCGTAGACGATATCGGCGGGGACTTCACCGGCTGCAATTTTGCCGAAGATGGTATCAGACATCGTTGCGCTGCGCTCCCAAAGAGACGAGGTAGAAAGACCAGGGCAGTGACCTGGCATCACAGTCGGCGCCGACCATTGAAGGCCAAAGCAAGCGTGCCGCCATCAAGATATTCAAGCTCACTGCCGAGCGGGACCCCGTGCGCGATCCGCGTCAGGGTCACGTCATAACGGGCGGCGGACTCGGCGATGACGTGCGCCGTCGCACTGCCCTCGACGGTCGGGCTGATCGCCAGAATCACCTCGCGCACCTGCCCTTCCTGCAGGCGCGCATCGAGCAGTTCCAGACCCAGTTCCTCCGGTCCGACGCCATCAAGCGGCGACAGTCGGCCGCCGAGCACAAAGTACAGTCCGCGAAAATCGGTCGCCTGCTCGATCGCCAGGATCTCGGAAGGTTGCTCCACGATACACAGAAGCTGGGCGTCGCGGTTCGGATTGACGCACAAGGCACACAGCTCCTGCTCGGTCAGGGTCCGGCAGCGGCGACAGTGCCGGATCCGCGTCATGGCATCCGCCATGATCCGCGCCAGACGCGCGCCGCCCTCGCGATCGCGTTCCAACAGGTGAAAGGCGATCCGTTGGGCGGACTTCGGACCGACGCCCGGCAGACAGCGCAGCGCATCGACCAGCTGCGTCAATAACGGACGTTCGGACACGGCAGGCAATCCAGGCTAGAAGGGCAGCTTCATCCCGGGGGGCAAGGGCAGACCGGCGGTCAGCTCGGCCATATTCTCCTTCGCCTTCTCCGCAATGCGCTGCGATGCGCCATTCACAGCCGCAGTAATCAAGTCTTCGAGCATCTCCTTATCGTCGTTCATCAGGGTCGGATCGATCTCGACGCGACTGACCTGATAGCGGCCGTTCATTGTCACCTTGACCAAGCCTGCGCCGGATTCGCCGACGACCTCCTCCTGAGCCAGCCGTTCCTGGGCCAGCTTCATGTCTTCCTGCATCTTCTGGGCCTGCTTGAGCAGGTTACCGATTCCACCTTTCATCATTGGTTCTGCGCGGGAAACCCCGACCAGGATGGCCGGGGCGGGATAGCGCACGGCGCGGGGCGCCGTCCATCTCCCGCATCCTCTCTTCTGGGTTGGCTATCAGTTCAACAGTTCAGTCGCAGTGCGACACCAAATCATCCGTGCCTGCCGGGCAGACGGGGAACAGCAGACCAGCTTCGCACCACCGGCACCGGCACCGGCACGCTCGCTCCACCGACGCCCGTACAGCGAGCATCCATTCGCCTCAATCAGCCGGATCGATACTCCCGGGGATCCACTCCGCATCCAGCTCGTCGCGCATCACCCGTACCATCGGGTCGGCCTCCATCGTGACGATCGCGGCCGTGCGGCGTTCCTCGCCCTCGCGCGCACGCCGCTGCGCAAGCGTCTCACGCTCCGGTCGGGCCACCAGGATTTCAAGCTTGACCGCCGTGCCCAGTGCCACCTCGAGTGCGGCCTGAAGACGCGACTGCGCACTCGGCGAGCACAGACTCTCGGCGGCCGGATCCAGACTCAAGGTGAGCCGGCCATCGGCCCAGTTTTTCAGATCGCAATGATGCGCGATCTGGCTGGCAATGCCGCCCAACTGCAAGCGGTCGATTAGCTGCAGCCACTCGGCATGCGAGGTGAGCGTGATCGGCTGCGCCGCCACGGCCGCCGCCGGACCCAGGGAACCCATGCTCACAACTCGGGCGGCGATC
>JBGSKP010000197.1:0-8859 GCA_041741175.1 Thiocapsa sp.
TCGGTGCTGCTCGCAGCCGTTGCAGCGGGTGGTGACCGACTTCGGTGCCGACGTCGCCTCCGGGCAAGTCGTCGGCAAGCTGCGCGAGCACGATGGGGTGAGGCTGGCGCCGAAGACGATCCGCAGCATTGTCAAGGCATGCGCAGACGATGTTCGAGCAGCGGAGCTTCGAAGAGGATTGGCCGAACACGTCGGGCGAGCCGCTGCCGGTCGCCGAGATGGACGGCGGCATGGTGCCGATTGTCGTCGTTGACGAGGCGCAGGCGGATCGACGCCGCGGTAAGCGTCCGGAGTGGAGAGAGGCCAAGCTGACGCTGGCCCATGCCGTGGGAAAGACCACGCTGCGCTACGGCGCCACGCTGCAAGGCGGGGTCGACGAGGCCGGACGCTGGCTGTTGGACTTTGCACAGCGGGCTGGATTGGATTGGCTTTTTAGTTTCTTCGTCTAGGCGCTCGGGCAAGAACACTCGTGACATTGATACCGCCGCGAGGATGCCCGCCGTCCGGAAATTTTTGCTTAACACACTCAAGTTGATGGTGTCGTGGAATGATGCTAAATCTAGCAAGCCATGACTTGCTTACCACTGGCCACCGAAACTGACCACTGATCACTCCATATTCAGCGACCATCGTTAAACAACAGTCCGCCATGAACCAACGCGAATCGATTGTAGACCTGATCGCCATCGTCGCACGGTTGCGCGATCCGGAGGACGGATGCCCCTGGGATCAGGAGCAGACCTTCCGAAGCATCCTGCCCTTCACCCTGGAGGAGGCTTACGAGGTCGCCGAGGCGATCGAGAAAGATGACATGAAGGAGCTGCGCGAAGAACTCGGCGACCTGCTGCTGCAAGTCGTCTATCACGCGCGGATGGCCGAGGAACAAGGCAGCTTCGCGTTTCCGGATGTGGTTCACGCCATTAGCGAGAAGATGATCCGCCGTCACCCCCATGTGTTCGGAGATGCCGAGCTTGAAGACGAGGAAGCCGTCCGGGCAAACTGGGAACGGGAGAAAGCAGCCGAGCGGGCAAGCAAGCGTCAGCGACCGATCGGAAGCGTCCTGGAAGGCGTCGCTCAGGCCCTGCCGGCCCTGGTCCGCGCGGAGAAGCTGCAGAAGCGTGCGGCAGTGGTCGGCTTCGACTGGGATCAAACGGAAGAGGTGTTCGAGAAGGTGCTTGAAGAGCTTCAGGAGTGCCGTGAGACGTTGGGCGCCCATGCCGAACCGACCGAGCGGGTGCACGAAGTCGGCGACCTGCTCTTCTCCTGCGTCAATCTGGCCCGGCATATGGGGGTGGATGCCGAACAGGCACTTCGGGCGGCAAACCATCGGTTCGAGAGGCGCTTCGGACGGGTCGAAGTCTGCCTGCGGGCCGGGGGACAGGCGCCGAACGCGGCGGTGCGCGAGGAGATGGAGCGACTTTGGAACCTCATCAAATCCGAAGAGCGTTAACATCGCGCTTCTTCGCGACGGGCTCGGTCTTCACTCTGCCGTGATCCTGACCGTGATCCTGAAGTTATCAACGAGCGTCCGAGTCGGAGCGGTTTTAAGATTTCTTCGAGTACTGAACGGCGTCCTGCCGAAGTACCGGAGGGAGGTGGGGCAGGCGTGACCCGAATAGATCGCATTACACTCCAGGACGCGGTCCATCAATGAGCTATCTCGACAAGATTCATGCCTGCAATGCCTGGGAGCCGGCTGCGTTTCTTCCCTTCATGCGGAGGGGCGAGCGTCTGGGGAGCCTGCGCCCCAGTGCTGCCGAAGAGCTTCGGCGCTGGCCGACACAGTTCCGTGTCGCGGAGACAGCGGTGGAGTGGGTCGAGACGCCGGATGACTTCGAGGGCTGCACCTTGGCGCTAGCCGAGGTCGCGCGAGGACTCGTCGACGAGGGCGTCATCCCCTATCTGCACGGCGAGCAATACCCCGTGACCGCCGGAGGGCGCCATTCGGCACGCTGCCTGATCGACCGGGCGTGTGCGCCCTTCTTCGGGATGCGCGCCTTCGGCCAGCATCTCAACGGTTTCGTCCGCACCGCACGGGGGATCGAGATGTGGGTCGGTCGGCGCTCCGCGGATCGCAAGCTCTACCCCGGTCGTCTGGATAACCTTGTTGCGGGCGGGTTGCCCCACGGCGCTGCTCTGGTCGAGAATCTGCGGAAGGAATGTGCTGAAGAGGCCGGCATGCCCCCTGCCCTGGCCGATCAAGCGATCCCGGTCGGTGCCGTGACCTACTGCCGCGACTCGGATCGTGGGCTGAAGCCGGATGTCATGTTCTGCTACGATTTGGAGCTTCAAGATGACTTCGTGCCGCGGTGCACCGACGGCGAAGTCGAAACCTTTTACCGTCTGACAGTGGACGAAGTGCGCGAGATCGTCCGCGAGACCGATGAGTTCAAGCTGAACTGCAACCTGGTGATCATCGACTTTCTGATCCGCCATGGACTGATTCCTCAGGACGATCCGCAGTATGTCGCAATCGTCCAGGGGCTTCGTTCCCCATTGCCAGAGTCGGACTTACCCCCGAGCCCGATCACCCGAGCCCGATCAACTGACAGGACCGCGCCAGCGGCAAAGGCCAAGGCACTATGAGCGCAATTGCATTCCCGATTCAACGACGCCAAACCGTGCCGGTGCGCATCGGCTCGGTCACCGTCGGCGGTCAAGCGCCGATCGTCGTCCAATCCATGACGAACACCGATACCGCGGACATCGCCTCCACGGTCCAGCAGGTGACCGAGTTGGCACGCGCCGGCTCGGAGCTGGTACGGATTACGGTCAATCACGAGTCGGCGGCGCGCGCGGTCCCGGCGATTCGCGAGGCGCTCGATGCGCAAGGCTGCGATGTCGCCCTGGTCGGCGATTTTCATTTCAACGGTCATCGACTGCTCACCGACTACCCGGAGTGTGCCGAGGCGCTGGCCAAGTATCGGATCAACCCCGGCAATGTCGGTCGTGGCGAGAAGAAAGATAGCCAGTTTGCGACCATGGTCGAGATCGCCTGCCGCTACGACCGACCGGTGCGGATCGGGGTCAACTGGGGCAGTCTGGATCCGGATCTGATCGTGCGCATGATGGACGAGAACGCACGCTCACCGGAGCCGCGCGATGCCGAGCGGGTGATGCGCGAGGCCATGGTGGAGTCGGCCATCTCCAGCGCCGAGCGCGCGGAGCAGTTAGGTCTGCGGCGTGACCAGATCATCCTGTCGTGCAAGATGAGCGGCGTGCAGGATCTGATTGCTGTCTACCGCATGCTCGCCGATCGCGGCAACTATGCATTGCACCTCGGCCTCACCGAGGCCGGGATGGGCTCAAAGGGGATTGTCGCCTCGACCGCGGCCTTAGCCGTGCTGTTGCAGGAGGGGATTGGCGATACCATCCGCATCTCCCTGACACCGGCGCCCGGTGAGTCGCGCACCCGCGAAGTGGTGGTTGCCCAGGAAATTCTGCAGACCATGGGGATGCGCTCCTTCGCACCCATGGTCACCGCGTGTCCGGGGTGCGGCCGCACCACCAGCGACACCTTCCAGCATCTGGCCCAGGATATTCAGACCTATCTGCGCGAGCAGATGCCGCAATGGCGCACCATCTATCCGGGCGTGGAGACGATGCAGGTGGCCGTCATGGGCTGCGTGGTCAATGGACCGGGCGAGAGCAAGCATGCCAATATCGGCATCAGCCTGCCCGGCAACGACGAGCGCCCGTCCGCCCCCGTCTATGTCGACGGTGAGAAGGTCGCAACGCTCAAAGGCGACGGGATCGCCGAGCAGTTCAAGCGGATGGTCGATGATTATATCGAGCGCCATTATCGGGCATCCTGAAGCGGCGTTGGGGCTCACCGGAGCGAATCGCGCCGGCGCTCGCAACGGGCCCATAACCCAGTGGAGAGAGGCATGAAGAGAACCGTTTCGGCGCTTGTCGCCAGCCTTCTGATCGCGGGTCCGGTGTTTGCCGCAGACCCAATGGTGGTTCCACTCCAGCGGCTTTCCATGAACACGGCCGTGAAGATTGCACAGGGCGCGATCGAGGCCTGTCGCGACAAAGGGATCCAGATCGCCGTCACCGTGGTGGATCGTGAGGGCACCGTGCAGGTGACCCTGCGCGACACCATCGCCGCACCGATCACGGTTCCCATCAGTAGGATGAAGGCGTACACCGCAGTGAACTTCAACGCAGCAACCTCGGCAATGGCGGACCGTGCCGACACACCGATCGGGCGCGTTGAAGGGCTGGTGATGTCCGCTGGAGGTGTGCCTGTGCTGGTTGGTGGCTCCTCCCTCGTGGCCGGCGTCGGCGTGAGCGGTGCACCCGGCGGAGAGACCGATGAAGAGTGCGCTCTGGCCGGCATCGCGGAAATTCAGGACGATCTGGAGATGGCGCTGTAGCGCTGAACCGCGTCCGGTGTGATCGAGGCCACACAGTGGATGATCTCTACCGTCGTGAGGGCAAGGCTCTCGGCGAGACGCGGTTCAGGTCATGACGAAGGAGAATTGAGGATTCGTCAGGCTACGAAGCGGTCGCGATGTCGGGTTTCGAGCCCGGCTTGGTAATGGGTGTTATGCTGAATAAAGCCGTGGTCGAACAGCAACAGGACTCGGAGGTGACACATGCGTCTCTTGGAAGCCGAACCTGCACTCATCGCAGATTTAAAGGACGAAAGCGAGCTGATCGCAGAGAAGAAACTGCCCGCCTTCACCGTGACGACTGTCCGGCACCCGACGCTCGGTAAGCTGGTGATTATCATTGCACCGGACGGTACTGGTGCGGTGGTCGAGGCCGATGAATAGCGACTGGATGTGCCGCCTGACTCCCACCGGGCTTACTCGGGTCGGTTGAGCCCGACGTGAAGTCACTCCCGCTCGACCGAGTGCGCAGCCCAATTCCGGCAGTGGTCCTAAGCCATGACCTTTGCACTCGCCAGCGCCCCGAGCCACCTCCGCCGACGCCGTGAAGTCCATCGGAAACAGTCAGTCGTGCGATTCACTGTTGAGATATTCAAGCTCGCTTCGCCAGACGATGGCTCAATCGCGATCAGCCGGGGCCCGGCGCAGCTGCTTGCTGGTACCTTGTTTACGCTTAGTCTCCAAGCGTCGTTCTTTTGAAGCCCGCGTCGGACGGGTGGCGATACGCGTCTTCGGGCGTAGGCTGGCCTGCGTTACGAGCGCGGCCAGCCGGGCGCGTGCATCGGCGCGATTGCGCTCGCGGGTGCGATAGCGATGCGCTTCGATCATCAAGACCCCGTCCGTATCGATCCTGCGGCCACCAAGGCGCAACAGGCGCTCGCGCACATCCTCCGGCAGCGAGGGCGAACGCGCGACATCGAACCGCAACTGCACCGCCGTCTCGACCTTGTTGACGTTTTGACCGCCCGGCCCGGGCGAACGGATGAACCGCTCGCTCAGCTCGGATTCGTCGATGCGGATCCGGCTTGAGATCTGCAGCATCATCAGTCGACCCAGGCGCGCGCATTGCGGAACAACCGCATCCAGGGGCCGTCCGCGCCCCACTCATACGGGTGCCATGAGTTCTGCACACTTCGGAACACGCGCTCCGGGTGCGGCATCATGATGGTCACGCGACCGTCGAGCGTAGTGAGCCCGGCAATGCCCTCCGGTGAGCCGTTCGGGTTGGCTGGATACCGCTCGGCGATACGACCGTCGTTCTCCAGGTACCGCACTGCGACACTCGGCCGTGCCGCGGCGAGATGTCCGGGGTCTCTGAATTCGGCTCGTCCCTCGCCATGGGCGACCGCGATCGTCATGCGAGAGCCGGCCATACCGGCG
The DNA here is from genome assembly GCA_041741175.1 of Thiocapsa sp. Taxonomy (GTDB): domain Bacteria; phylum Pseudomonadota; class Gammaproteobacteria; order Chromatiales; family Chromatiaceae; genus Thiocapsa. The sequence continues at coordinate 5,778 of JBGSKP010000197.1, forward strand.
AGCAGGATCGATGGCGTCTCCCGCACTTCGAGCATCAGGGTGCGGGCCTCGAACTGCTCGGAGCGGTTACGCACGAAATGCGGCCAATGATCGGCGCCCGGAATCAGCTCGCGCAGATTCGAGAGCATCTGACAGCCGTTGCAGATACCGAGCGTGAAGGTGTCGCGCCGCTCGAAGAAGGCATGGAATTGATCGCGGGCGCGCGGGTTGAAGAGGATCGACTTGGCCCAGCCCTCACCTGCTCCCAGAACATCGCCATAGGAGAAGCCACCGCAGGCGGCGAGCCCGCGGAAGCGTCCGAGCTCGACACGCCCGGCCATGATGTCCGAGAGGTGTACGTCCACGCACTCGAAGCCGGCAGCATGGAAGGCCGCGGCCATCTCGACCTGTCCGTTCACGCCCTGCTCGCGCAGGATGGCGATCGGCGGGCGGGCTCCGCGCTCGACATAGGCCACGCTCAGGTCGTGATCCGGGTCGAATGTCAGGTGCGCGTGCAGCCCCGGATCCGGCTCGGCGATGCGCGCAAAAGACTCCTCCGCGCACGCCGGGTTATCGCGCAGGGATTGCATTCGGTAGCTGGTTTCGGACCAGATCTGCTGCAGCCCGACGCGGCTTGCGGCCAACAGCGGTCGGCAGCGACGGCAGACGCGGATCTGATCACTGTCGTCGAGCATGCCGATCACCGGGCTGTACTCGGCCAGTCCGTGGCATTGCAGGATCTGCAGGACATCATCCGTGTCCGTGTGACGCACCTGGATCACGGCCCCCAGCTCCTCGCTGAAGAGCGCGGACAAGTCATCCGGACCCACCGCGGCGAGATCGACATCAACCCCGCAATGTCCCGCAAAGGCCATCTCGCAAAGTGTGGTGATCAATCCGCCGTCGGAGCGATCATGATAGGCAAGCAGGAGTCGCTCGCTCTGGAGTTCCTGAATCGCGGCAAAGAATCGCTTTAACAGGTCGGGAGCATCCAGATCCGCTCCGACATCGCCGAGTTGACCGTAGACCTGCGCCAGACAGGAGCCGCCGAGACGATTCCGCCCCTGCCCGAGATCGATGAGGATCAGATCGGTATCGCCCTGGTCGGTGCGCAGTTGCGGGGTGAGCGTCGAGCGCACGTCGAGCACCGGGGCGAAGGCCGAGACGATCAGCGACAGCGGCGCCGCCATCTCATGACGTACGCCGCCCGCATCCTGCCAGACTGTCTTCATGCTCATCGAGTCTTTGCCGACCGGAATGGCGACTCCGAGCGCTGGACAAAGCTCCATGCCGACGGCACGCACGGTCTCATAGAGCCGCGCGTCCTCGCCTGTGTGACCGGCAGCGGCCATCCAGTTGGCGGAGAGTTTGATGTCGCCGAGCGCCTCGATCCGTGTCGCGGCGATGTTGGTGATCGCCTCGCCGACGGCCATGCGCCCGGAGGCCGGGGCGTCGAGCAGCGCCAACGGGGTGCGCTCGCCGATCGCCATGGCCTCGCCGGTCACGCCGCGATAATCGGTCAGGGTCACGGCACAGTCGGCAACCGGAACCTGCCAAGGTCCCACCATCTGATCGCGTGCGACCAGACCCGTGATGCTGCGATCGCCGATGGTGATGAGGAAGCTCTTATCGGCAACCGCCGGGAGCCGCAGCACGCGCTCGAGCGCCTCGCACAGATCAATTCCGGCGACACGCAGCGGCTGGCGCGGCGGCGCCACCGAGACGACATCGCGCTGCATCTTCGGCGGCTTGCCGAAGAGCAGCGACATGGGCATGTCGATCGGCGCGTCGCCAAAGTGCGCGTCACCGAGCCGTAAATGCTGGTCCTCGGTGGCCGTCCCGACGACGGCATGCGGGCAGCGTTCGCGTGCGCAGATCGCCTTGAACTGATCGAGCCGCTCCGCGGCGACCGCCAGCACGTAGCGTTCCTGGGCCTCATTGCACCAGATCTCCATAGGCGACATGCCGGGATCCGCATTGGGCACCTCGCGCAACGCGAAGCGTCCGCCCCGCCCGGCGTCATGCACCAGCTCAGGCAAGGCGTTGGCGAGCCCGCCGGCGCCCACATCGTGAATGAAAAGGATGGGATTGTCCTCGCCGAGCGCCCAACAGCGGTCGATCACCTCCTGGCAGCGCCGCTGCATCTCCGGATTGGCGCGTTGCACGGAGGCGAAATCCAGATCCTCGGCGGAGGTTCCCGAGGTCATGCTCGATGCTGCACCACCGCCCAGCCCGATGAGCATCGCCGGACCGCCGAGGACGATCAGGGCCGTGCCGACCGGGAAGCTACCCTTATCCACGTGCTCGGCTCGGATGTTCCCGAGACCGCCCGCCAGCATGATGGGCTTGTGATAACCGCGCAGCTCGGTCGCACCGTCGGGTCCGGGGATGGCCTGCTCGTAGGTCCGGAAATAGCCGGTCAGATTCGGCCGGCCAAACTCGTTGTTGAAGGCGGCGGCGCCGATCGGCCCCTCGAGCATGATCTCCAGTGCCGAGACGATGCGACCCGGCTTGCCGTGGTAGTGCGCGTCGTCCGGCTCCCAGGGCTGGCGGAACCCAGGGATGCGCAGATCCGAAACCGAGAAGCCGCAGAGACCCGCCTTGGGTTTCGCACCGCGACCGGTCGCGCCTTCATCGCGGATCTCGCCGCCGGAGCCGGTCGCCGCGCCCGGATCGGGCGCAATGGCGGTCGGGTGATTATGGGTTTCCACCTTCATCAGGATGTGGATGGCTTCCTCGTGCTCGCCGTAAATACCGGTCGCGGTGTCGGCAAGAAAGCGGCGCCCGTCCCAACCCGCAATCACGGCCGCATTATCGGTGTAGGCGGACAGCACCTCGGCAGGCGACACCTCCGTCGTGTGACGGATCATGTCGAACAGTGAATGTACCTGCGGTTCGCCGTCGAGCTGCCAGCGGGCATTGAAGATCTTGTGTCGACAATGCTCGGAGTTGGCCTGGGCGAACATCATCAGCTCGACATCGGTCGGGTTGCGCTCAAGCGCTGCGAAGCTGCCGGCCAGATAGGCGATCTCGTCCGCGGACAGAGCAAGTCCCAATGCGCTGTCGGCCTGCGACAGGGCCGCCTCGGGGTCCGCCCCGAGCG
>JBGSKP010000198.1:0-2636 GCA_041741175.1 Thiocapsa sp.
CTGCAGCGCGGCGTTCAGGCCCGCGCCGCCGGCGCCGATGATCAGTGCATCGAAATGACGTGTTGGAATTCCCATGCCTGGATTACCCCTGCAAACCCGCGGTGATGATGGCCTTGAAGGCCCAAAGGCCGGAGGCAACGAAGACAAAGGCGAAGAGGCTCAGCAGACCGATCCGCAGGCCGAGCACATGCACATAGTCGATCAGCACGTCGCGGATACCGACCCAGGCGTGCGCCAGGAGAACCGGCACCAGCAGCATCAGGCTAACCGCGACGGCAGGAGAGGCAACCCATGCCACCAGCGCAGCATGGTCGGCCGGTGGATTGAAGAGAAAGTGGATCAGCAGATAGGACAGAATGATTCCCAGATACACCGATGTGGCGCGCTGAATCACCCAGGCCATCAGCCCTGATGCGTGTCGACTCATTGCGCCAGCCCTCCCCCGATGACCAGCACAACCATCGCGGCCACCAGCGCGATCATGGCGCTACGCCGTGCGGCCGACCGATCGAGCCCGAGCCCCAGGTCCAGCAAGAGAAAGCGGATCCCGGCAAACAGGTGATGGAGCAGACTCCAGGCCAGCACCAGAAGGATCAGTTTCACCAACCAGAAATCCAGGATCCCCGCCGCCGCGGCAAAACCCTCGGGACCGGAAAGCGCCTGGTGAAAGAGGATCGCTGCGAGCGGGATGGTCAGGACCATCAGGACCCCGCTGATACGATGAAGGATGGACACGACGCCGGCAATCGGCAGCTTGATCCGCCACAGATCCAGGAACACAGGTCTTGTTGTTTGCATTCTTTAACCTTTGGTGATGCTTGAGCCGCGGGCCGAACCACTCTGGCCCGGTCGGTTCGACATCTGAATCAGTCCCGGGTTTAACCGCACCGGATACAGATCAGCCGCCACAGATCATCGTTGTTTGACTCAGAGTCGAACAACTGGCCCCGAGAACCGGATATCTGTACGTTATTGTGCACTGCAACAGGGACGGATTCAATCTTGAGAAATGCCATGGGTCTTGGCCCCGGTCGGCAGCAAAAAGGCCAGAGCGCCGAGCACCAGGGTCGTTCCGAGCAGAAACAGATGGAGGTTGACTGCCCCGACCAGCGCCAGTCGGGGATCCACTCCCAGGGGCGCCAGGGCCGCAACGACCGCGATCTCGTAGCTGCCGCTGCCTGCTATGCCGTGAAAGGGCAGCACGGTCGACAACTCGGCGCCCATCACACCCGTGAGCAGACGCCAGAACTCGAGCGGGAGGAAGTGTTCAAGCAGGACGGCAAAAGCCGTGAACTTGAGTATCCAGGTCAGCGCTGTCCAGAGATAGACCCGCGCGATGATCGCCGGCCGATTCGGCGCAGCCTGCATCAGCCGGCGCATCAGATGACGCAGGGTGCCCAGCATCCCGGCCTGCCGGCGATCCGTTCCGGAACTCACCAGCCGGCCAAGCGGCACGAAGAGCACCAGTCCGGCAAGCCAGATGCCCGCCGCGAGCCACAAGATCCACAGCGGCTCACGCAGATAGAGAACCATGAGCCCGATCAGCACCAGGAAATGCAGATCCAGCAGGCGGATCCAGAGCAGGGCCGCCGTCGCGTGGAGAAACCCATGGCCGAAATAACGCCGCATCAACCAGGGAAAGACCATCTCCCCAGCACGCATCGGCAGGAGATTGTTCGCCGAATTGTGCAGCACGCTCAGCCGCAGGACGGTTGGGAAACGCCCCTTGAAGCGCGGCCTGAAATAGTCGTAAACGCGCACGGCACGCAGCGCGTAGCTCACCGCGCTCAGGGCGAAGAGTCCGGCGATCAGCAGCGGCGAGAGCGCACGCCAGGGCGAGAGCAGCGGACCCCAGCCCACCGCCAGCTGAACGGTGACGATCAGTGCGGCGAGCAGGGCGGCGCCGATCAACCAGTCGCGCGCCCGTCCGATACGCCGAAGCAGTTGTGTTGCCGCAGGCGGTTCCATTTGCGAATCGCCGTTCATCGCCGCCGCCGCTTCGGCGGATAGATCGACTCTTCTCCAGGCGGGCGCGTCTTGAAGCGACGGTGCACCCAGAAGTACTGATCGGGCATGCTGTGAATGCGCGCCTCGATGACCTGATTCATTCGCGCCGTATCGGCGGTCCGATCACCGCTCGGAAAGTCCTCCAACGGCGGATCAAAGATCAGCTCCAGACCGCGCCCCCACGGCAGAAAGCGGGCGAAGGTCGGGATGACCACCGCATCGGTCATGGCGGCAAACCGTCCGAGCATGGGGACCGTGGATGCCGCGATTCCGCAAAACGGCACGAAGACTCCCCGTCTTCCGCCGTCCTGATCTGGCAGGTAGAAGAAGGGCGTGCCTTTTTTCATTTCGCGCACCAACCCGCGTAAATCGTCCTGGCGCTCGATCGACACACTGCCGTACCGCTGACGGGCGCGCCGCACCTGATCATCGATCACCGGATTGCGGATCTTCTGATACATATAGACGCCCGAATGCACGAGCGCGGTGAAGGCGGCGCCGCCGAGCTCAAGCCCGACGAAATGGGGAACCAGGACGATGACGGGCCGACGCTCGGCCATGCACCGGTCGATCGCCTCGCGGTGACGGATCTTCACCAACCGCGCCAGTCGGGCGCGCGACGCACCCCA
>JBGSKP010000199.1:0-3961 GCA_041741175.1 Thiocapsa sp.
CCCGCCCGATCCGGCGACGACGGCGATCTCGATCGCGCCGACCTCGCGGGCAACGCCGCCGCCGGCCGGGCCCCAGGCAAAGTCGATCAGCCGGCTCGGGATCTCCAGGATGCGCCAGGCATCGGTCAACTCCAGCGTCTCCTGCTGATAGCGCCAGACATTGACCCCGCCCGGATCCACCAGCTTGAGCTCGAATCGATTGGGCGGCATCGCCCCTTTGACAGCGACCCGGAAGCAATAGGTCGGCGGCAGAGTCAGGCTGACCAGACGGCGGGCGACCACGAAGCCACCGCCGCCCTTGAAATCAAAATCCAGCCGCATGGCCGATCCATGGGGACCGGAATCGCCGCTCAGGTGCAACTGCGCACGTCCCGATGCAATCGCCTGCCAGCCGGAGGCATCGACGAAGTCATCCAGTGTCTTGATCATGGTCGCATAAGTGTCCTGTTGAAGAGTCATCCGAGGCGTCTTCGGGTGCCCCGTCGGATGCCTGCCGTGTGATGAGGCGCACGATCCTGCGCAACCAAACGGGGCATAAGGCTATACTCGTCGCCGGCCGACGTCATCCAAACGTTGGACCAGGGTCGCCCGGACGGCTGTCGAGCACTCCGTCGGCACTCGATCACCCGTTGGCGAAGGACCCAACTGTTAAAATGATTGCACTGCGCTCCACCATCAGTCGAACAACCTGGAAACGCTTCCTCGAGATGGTCGCGATGCTCGGGCGCTCGGAGGTTGGCGGCAAGGCCAAACTTCTGTTCGCCCTGTTGATCCTGCTTCTGTTCGGCATGAACGGCCTGAATGTGCTCAACAGCTATGTCGGCCGGGACTTCATGACGGCGATCGAAAATCGCGACATGGGCCGATTTACCCACTTTGCCCTCATTTACGTCGGGGTCTTCGCGCTCTCGACCCTGGTGGCCGTCTATTTTCGCTACAGCGAGGAGCGCCTCGGACTGGTCTGGCGCACCTGGCTGACTGAACGGGCCGTGGAGCGTTATCTCGACGACCGGACCTATTTTCGTTTGCAGGACACCGGTGATCTGGCCAACCCGGATCAGCGCATCAGCGAGGACATCCGCTACCTCACCGCGACCACGCTCTCGTTCGTGTTACTGCTGCTCAATGCCAGCTTTACGGTGATCGCCTTCTCCGGCGTCATGTGGAGCATCAGCCCGCTCTTGTTCGTTGTTGCCGTCTCCTATGCCGCACTGGGCTCGTTCATGACGGTACTGCTCGGCAAGCCCTTGATTCATCTCAATTACGATCAGCTCGACAAGGAGGCGAACTTTCGCTCACGGCTCATTCATGTGCGAGAGAATGCCGACTCCATTGCCCTGCTGCGGCGCGAGGCGCGCCTGAAATACCAATTGCTTGAACGCCTTGCCGATCTCACGGCGAATTTCCAGCGGATCATCCTGGTGAACCGAAACCTCGGATTCTTCACCACCGGCTACAACTACATGATCCAGATCATCCCGGCGCTCGTCGTCGCCCCACTGTTCATCAAGGGCGAAGCCCAATTCGGCGTCATCGCCCAATCGGCCATCGCCTTCGCCCACCTGCTCGGCGCCTTTTCGCTCATCGTCACCCAGTTTCAGTCCATTTCGGCCTACACCGCCGTGATCGCCCGACTGGCGGGGCTGCGCGACGCGATGGACCCGCCCAGCGGTCCGCGCGAGCCGACGATCGAGATCTGTACGAACTGCGAGCGCGTGGCATTCGACGATCTGACCCTGCGCTCGCCGCGCAGCGGGCGCAATCTGATCAAGTCGCTGACGCTGTCGGTGCCACGCGGTAAATGTCTCCTCATCATCGCCCCCAACGAGTCGGCCAAGACCGCCCTGTTCCGCGCCACCGCCGGCCTGTGGGATGCCGGCTCGGGACGGATCCTGCGCCCCGACAACAAGGCCCTCATGTTTCTTCCCGAACGCCCCTACATGCCGCCGGGGACCCTGCGGCAACTGGTCACGCCGACCGGCTCCAACGGCTCCTTCAGCGACGAGCGCATCCTCTCGACCTTGCGGGCGCTCAATCTGGAGCCCGCACTCGTGAGAGCCGGGGGCCTGGATCAGGAGCGTAACTGGAACGAGCTGCTGTCGCTCGGCGAGCAGCAGCTCATCGCCTTCGCGCGGGTGATCCTGGCCGAGTCACCGTTTGTCATGCTGGACCACCCGACCAGGGCGTTGAGCGAATGCCAGCTCGACGAGCTATTGAAGATGCTCAGAGACCGCGGGACGACCTATATCACGCTCGGCGACGAAGATGATGATCCGGACGTCTATGACAACGTCCTCACCGTTGCTCAGGACGGCAGCTGGGCGTGGCAGTCATGACGCCATCGGCGATTGCCTTTCCCTTCGAGGTTCTACCTCCGGCCTTCCTGTGGGGCGCCGCAACCTCCGCCTACCAGATCGAAGGCTCCGTACTCGCCGACGGCGCCGGTCCGAGCATCTGGCATCGCTTCGCCCACACGCCCGGGCGCGTGCTCAACGGTGACACGGGCGATATCGCCTGCGACCACTATCGACGCGCCGGGCAGGACGTCGCCCTGATGGCTTCGCTCGGCCTGAACGCCTACCGCTTCAGCGTCGCCTGGGGCAGGATCCTGCCGAACGGCACCGGATCGGTGAATCAACGCGGATTGGATTTTTATCGGCGTCTGGTCGATCGGCTGCTGGAGCAGGGCATCGAGCCGATGCTGACGCTTTATCACTGGGATCTGCCCGAGGCACTGGACGCGCGCGGCGGCTGGTTGAATCACTCCAGTGCAGACTGGTTTGCCGACTATGCGCGGATCCTGTTTCATGCACTGGGCGACCGCGTGAACCTCTGGGTTACGCTGAACGAGCCCTGGGTCGTCACCGCGGGCGGTTATCTCTACGGCGACCTGGCCCCCGGACATCGCAGCCTGAACGAGGCGCCGATCGTTGCACACCAGCTTCTGCGCGCCCACGCCCTGGCCCTCTCGGCAGGCCGCGCCGAGGGAGCGCAGCGCATCGGGCTGGCGGTGAACCTCGAGCCGCAGTATCCGGCGAGCCGCTCGCCGCAGGATGTTGCGGCGGCACAGCGCCGCGACGCATTTATCAATCGCTGGTTTCTGGACCCGATCTTCCTCGGCGGCTACCCAAGCGAGCTGGAAACGATCTTCGGCGCGGCCTGGCCTGAGCACGCACAAAGCGAGCTTGACGCCCTGCGTGCCATTCCGGATTTCATTGGGGTCAACTATTATTCGCGTTCGGTCGTCCAGGAGGATCCGGCGGACTGGCCGGTCAAGGCCGGCCGGGTTCGTCAAAAAGCGCGCCCACACACAGCGATGGATTGGGAGATCTACCCTTGGGGACTGACCGACATCCTGACCTGGATCCAGGGACGTTACGGCAATCCGCCGCTCTATATCACCGAGAACGGCGCCGCCTTCGACGATCCGCCGCCGGTCGGCGAGCGCATTCACGACCGGCCGCGTATCGCCTATCTGCGCACACATCTGCTTGCCGCGGCTCGGGCATTGCGCCAGGGCGTCGATCTTCGAGGCTATTTCGCCTGGTCGCTGCTGGATAATTTTGAATGGAGCTACGGCTACTCGAAACGCTTCGGCCTGGTGCAGGTCGACAGCGCGACACAACAGCGCCTGATTAAGGATAGCGGGCGTTACTATCGCGATCTGATCCGCCGTAGCGCGCAGCACCGGCGCACCGGCGACTCGGCAGACAGCCGCTAATCGGCCGAGCATGGCGACACAGATCGCTTGGATGCGGCGGTCGAGCGCCTTTGCAGCCGTCGCCTGCGATAGACTAGGAGCGCGCGTCAAGAGCCGTCCCCGGAACGAACACCGCTGCAGGAAGTAAAAGAGGCATGGCGAAAAAGCCGACTGGATCCAAGCCAACCGGATCAAAACGAGACGTTGCGGCACAGCGCGGCGGATCCAAGCAAACCCCGTCCACGCCCGCGGCGACACCCC
>JBGSKP010000200.1:0-6447 GCA_041741175.1 Thiocapsa sp.
TCGCCGCTACGGATTGTGGGTTCCATCAGACCTCGCTGCCGCGTAACCGGTGGCTGGGTCCAACCGCCGGATGCGGAAAACCGCATGTCCGGTGGTGTGGGAGGGCTGACGGGCGCAATCCTGTCAGCCCGACCCGATCCCTGTGGAGGGGGCCAATTGATTGGACGCGTTTCAGGCGTCCAAAAACGGTGATCAGACACGCTACCGCCCTACCCTGTCGCTTCCGGGCTTGGCCGAGGGATCGCCTGTTTGTGATACGTGATGGCCTAAACAGCGTGCCATCCTAGCGACTCGGTTCGAGCGGGACAATCGCAATTTTGTTACCTTCTCGGCCACCGGTTGCGGGCATCGCGTTTAGCCGATTGTTTCTACAATGTTTTCAAAAGCGCGCACTCATGATGCGGTGGATCCTGCAAACGACAGGCTAGCCGGCTCGGCCCGATACAACGTAGCCTAAGCGGCCTTTGCGGTCTGGACGGTGCCGCGATTGAGCGCTGACAGGACGGCCCCGAGTGATGCCGCAACCGTGTCGCAGTCGATCGCCGCGCCGGCAATCCGCTGTGATCCGATTTCGAGCTGCACATAGGCTACGGCCTCGGCATCGGTGCCCTCCCCGATCGCATGTTCCTGATAGTCCAGGATGCGGACCGGCTGAGCACGCCAACGCGACCAGGCGTCAACGAAAGCAGACATCGCGCCGTCGCCCTCCCCGCGCAAGCGCAAGTCGCCGTCTGGACCGGCGATACGGGCCTCAATCACGTCATGCCCGTTGCGTTCGAGCCGATAGCCCATCAACCGCCACGGCATCTGATCGACGACAAAATGCGTCCGGAAGATCCGATAGATGCTTGCAGCATCGATCTCGCCACCGCAACGCTCGCTCTGTGCCTGGACCAGCCGCGCCAGCTCCACCTGCAGCCAACGCGGCAGCTTGAGACCGAAATCGCGCTCCATCACGAAGGCAACCCCGCCTTTCCCAGACTGGCTGTTGACGCGGATCACTGCGTGATAGCTTCGGCCCAGATCGCGCGGGTCGATCGGCAGATAAGCGACCTGCCAGGGTTCCTCGGCCGACTGTCGTAACAGACACTTGCGGATGGCATCCTGGTGACTCCCGGAGAAGGCCGTGTAAACCAGCTCGCCGACCCAGGGGTGACGCGGATGCAGCGCGATGCCGGTGCAGGCCTCGACAACCTGGATGATCTCGTCCGGATTGCTCAGATCCAACCCCGGATCGATGCCCTGGCTGTAGAGATTCATCGCCAGGGTCACGATGTCCAGGTTGCCCGTCCGCTCGCCATTGCCGAGCAGTGTGCCTTCGACCCGGTCGGCGCCCGCCAACAGGGCAAGCTCGGCCGCTGCCGCCGCGCCACCGCGATCGTTGTGGGTGTGAACGGACAGGATAATGGCGTCGCGTCGCGTCAGATGCGTGGAAAAATACTCGACCTGATCGGCGAAGACGTTCGGGCTCGCGACCTCGACCGTCGCGGGCAGATTGATGATGCAGGGGTGCTGCGGCGTGGGCTGCCAGACCTCCATGACCGCCTCGCAGACCGCGACGGCATAGTCCGGCTCGGTCGCCGTGAAGCTCTCCGGCGAGTATTGGAAGGTCCAGTCGGTCTCGGGATGGCTGCGCGCCTCGCGCAAGACCCACTCCGCCCCCTGGCGGGCGATCGCCATCACGCCATCGCGATCCTGACCGAAGACCCAGTCACGCTGGATCGGCGAGGTCGAGTTGTACAGATGGACGATCGCCCGCGGGACGCCCTTCAAGGCGTCGAAGGTCCGACGAATCAGATCCTCCCGCGCCTGGACCAGGACCTGAATGGTCACACCGTTCGGGATCCTGTCCTCCTCGATCAACCAGCGCGTGAAGTCGAAATCGGGCTGACTGGCCGCCGGAAAGCCGATTTCGATCTGCGTGAAACCCAGCTTCACCAGCAGTGCCCAGAGACTGCGCTTCTGGGCGACGCCCATGGGCTCCAGCAGGGCCTGATTCCCGTCGCGAAGATCCACGCTCGCCCAGATCGGCGCATGCGTGACAACACGGCTCGGCCACTGGCGGTTTGGCAGGTCAACGACCGGACCGGGGCGGTATTTGCGAGGTTCGAAACGGGTCATCGCGATCTCCGGCAAGCGGGCCAAATGGGTCTGGCTGAACTGGGTGATTCCAAGCTGGGTGATTCGGTTGCCTAGCCCTTGTGAGGCATGAGCCGCTCCGATCCGGGTGAGGATTCGGAGCCTGATCGGCGCGGGCCTCGTGAGCCCTTGCCAGGGTTGCGGCTGGTTGGCCGACGGGGATAGATTAAGTGAAGAGCGTGGGCAAAAAATTGCGAAAGTACTCTGCTTTTGGCCCAGTTCAACAATATTCTGCCAAGATAGACTGGGATGTTGGGCTGATGGCCTGGCCCGGTGGGCGCCGTCGGTCCGATCATGTCCGAATTTCGGGGTGAGTGCTTCAGATGAAACTCGACCGCTACGACCGTCGCATCCTGGAGGAGCTGCAACGCGACGGGCGCATCAGTAATCAGGATCTTGCCGATCGCATCGGACTCTCGCCCTCGCCTTGCCTCAGACGCGTCCGGGCGCTCGAAGAGTCAGGCATCATCCGCGGCTACACGGCCCTGCTCGATGCCAAAACACTCGGACTCAACCTCATGGCGATCCTGAGCATTTCGATGGATAAGCACACCCCGGAACGCTTCGAACGCTTCGATGCCGCGGTTGCGGCCATCCCCGAGGTGCTCGAATGTCTGCTCATCACGGGCCGCGACGCGGATTATCAGCTCAAGGTCGTGGTACGAGACATGGATGCCTACCAGGATCTTCTGCTCAACAAAATCACCCGCATTGAGGGCGTCACCGGCGTGCATTCGAGTTTCGTGCTGCGGCGCGTGGTCGAGCGCGCGAGTCTGCCGGTGATATAGGCGGATGCGGAAATGCCCTCATCTGATGGATAAACGATTGGAGAACCCATGATGGATAAGCGATTGGAGAACCGACCGCCGGGGCGCAACGCCGGCGATGACTTGCATGTCGGCACGCCGAATGCGTTGGTTGTCAGCGAATGCCTCGTCAGTCAACGAGGCCCGGACGGAGCAGACACCATGAACGATCGACAGCAGCAAACCCAAATGGCGATTGAACAAACGCCCGATCAAGAGCGTGTCCGCAGACTGCGCGGGGCGCTGACGGAAACGTCACTTCAGAACGAAAACGTCCTCTATGCACAAACCCGAGGCATTAGCGAGAACAATGGGCTGTGCGGATTTCGCCCGGGCTATCTGAATCTCGCGAGCGGCGAGGTGCTGCCATCGTGTTTCGCGAGCGGCGCACCCGCCCCGGTGCATCTGCTTGAGGGCCTGCCGGAGTCCTGGGTTCTCGAACGTGATTCGGACGGGCGCGTCGTGTCGACGCGCCCCGGCATCATCGCCGGATTCATCCTGGACGGACGCTTCTATACGCGCGAGGAGGCCATCAAGGCCGCACACTGATTGCGCGTGCCCTGAGCGCATCACTCAAGTGATTGCACTCACGTGATCCGATATGGTCGGCCTGCACCGCCTGTCCATGACCGCTGATTCCGGACGACTTGAAGGCGAGACGTCCGCGGTTCAGACCGTCGCGCCGGACCTGGACCGACCAGCGGGTCTTGCGCCAATGGCCTCCTCGGCGAGCCGGTGACCGAGTTCGATCAGCTCCGCGGCGCGGTGAAATTCATGCGCCGAGCAGGCATCGCGCGGGACATCGATCACGACATCCGGACGGTAGGCCGCAAGCTTCATCGCGGCAATCGCGTTCTGCATGGTTTCGAAGGACTGGAGCGTCAGATCGAAAAGGCCCAACTGCTCCGCGTCGCCCCCGCCAAGGCTCTCGCCGATGTTGTCCAGGAACTGACGGATCCGCTCCTGATAGCTCAACTCCCCCGAGTTCGCCTCGACCGCCTGGTTCGACGTCGCGGTGTCGTCCGGCTCGCTGCGCGGTGCGCGGCCACTGCCGCTCGCCGGCGATGCCACGGCGTTCAGGTTGACCGCGATCGTCAGGTCAGTAAAGTCGCGGAAGGTCGGTGCGATCGGCACCGGATTGAGCAGCCCGCCATCCACCAGCGTCATCCCGCGATAGACATGCGGGGTGAAGACACCGGGAACGGCGATCGATGCACGGATGGCGTCGAAGAGCGGCCCCTGCGAGATCCAAACCTCCCGCTGCCGATCGATATCGGTGGCCACCGCGGTGTAGCTTAACGGCAAGTCCTCGATGGCGTGCTCGCCGACCATCGCGCGCAAGGTCTCGATGATCCGATCGCCCTTGATCAGACCGGCTTTACTGAAGGCAAAATCGACAAAGCGCACCACATCAGTCAGCTTCAGCGCACAGACCCAACGCTTGTAGGCATCAAGCTCGCCCGCGGCATAGATGCCGCCGATCAGCGAGCCCATCGAGGCACCGCTGATCGAGGTGATGCGATACCCTTGACGGGTCAGAGACTCGATGATGCCGATGTGCGCAAGACCACGCGCGCCACCGCTACCGAGGGCCAGGGAGACTGTCTCACGAACCTGTTGTTTCATCCTCGACTCCAGCTGCCGATCCGAAACCGAATGGTCATCAACGCGCTTTAATCTGCGCCGGATGCCCGATCGGAAACGCGTGACGATACCCGCATCTTGATCCCGGCACGAACGCAGGGTCGAACGATCGATCCCATCTCAACGAGGCAACCTCACATGTCGAGCATCGAACCCCCTTTTTCTCGCCGCGCCCAAGCATCGGAGCCAGCCGATGATCAGTCGCTCAACCCCAGCGTCACAGCCACTCTCGGCGACCTCATTCAGACCCGGTTCAGTCGCCGTGATCTGCTGCGCGGCGCCCTGGCGGTGACTGCACTCGGCGGACTTGCCGCCGGTCCGCTTGCCCTGCTCGCCGGCTCCGCAGACACATCCGGCGCTGCGGACACGTCCGGTACCGGCGACACCGCGCCCGCGACCCGTTTTCACTTCGACGAGATCGCCCACGGTGTCGACGAGACGCATCATGTCGCACCCGGTCATCGCGCCGAGATCCTCATGCGCTGGGGTGATCCGGTCATGCCCGGTGCGCCGGCCTTCGATCCCGAGCACCAGGACGCGGCGGCGCAACTGCGCCAGTTCGGGTACAACAACGACTATATCGGCTACCTGCCCTTGCCGCCCGGCTCGGACCAGTCCGAGCACGGACTGCTCTGCGTCAATCACGAATATACCAACCGCGAGGTGATGTTCTCCGCCTCGGGCGAGCCGACACGTGAGCGTGTCGAGATCGAGATGGCCTGTCATGGCGGATCCATCCTGGAGATCCGCAAAGTTGCCGGAATCTGGCAGGTGGTGCCGGACAGTCGCTATGCGCGCAGGATCAGCGCGTTGCACACCGAGATCGCCATCTCCGGACCGGCGGCCGGACAGGATCGCCTGAAGACCGCTGCCGACCCAAGCGGCACGCGGGTCATCGGCACGCTGAACAACTGCGCAGGCGGCATCACACCCTGGGGCACCTATTTGATGGCGGAGGAGAATTTCGACGGCTACTTCTCCGGCGACCTCGCGCAACATCCGGCCGCCACGGCGCACGGGGCGTCGGTTGAAGGCGCCGCGGCGCATCCGGAACAGCGCAACTATGCTCGCTATGGCGTGCCCGCCGCGCGCTATGACTGGGGCCGTTTCCACCCACGTTTCGACATCAATGCCGAGCCGAACGAAGCGAACCGTTTCGGCTGGATTGTCGAGGTCGATCCGCTCGATCCCGCCTCGACGCCGGTCAAACGCACGGCGCTCGGGCGTTTCAAGCACGAAGGCGCCGAGTCCATTGTCAATGCCGATGGCCGTCTCGTGCTCTACTCGGGCGATGACCAGCGTTTTGAGTATCTCTATCGTTTCGTGACGGCGGGCAGGGTCGATCCATCCAATCGCGCAGCCAACCGGGATCTGTTGGATTCGGGCACACTCTCGGTCGCGCGCTTCGGTGCGGACGGCACGCTCACCTGGCTCCCCTTGATCTTCGGTCAGATGGGTCTCACGCCCGAGAACGGCTTTCACTCGCAGGCGGATGTGCTGATTGAAACCCGTCGCGCGGCTGACATCCTCGGTGCGACCCCGATGGATCGTCCCGAGGACGTGGAGCCCAATCCGCACAATGGCCGTGTCTATGTCATGCTGACTAACAATTCCAAGCGCACGGCGCAGCAGGTCGAGCCCGCCAATCCGCGCGAAGCCAACCTGTGGGGACATGTGCTCGAGCTGATCCCGCCGGCCGGCGATCATGCGGCCGAGCGCTTTGGCTGGGAGGTGCTGGTCAAGGCGGGCGATCCGAACGCCCCGGCCGTTGCCGCACTCTGGAACCCGGCGACAAGTGCAGATGGCTGGTTCGCCTGCCCAGATAACTGCGCGGTGGACCCCTTCGGCCGCCTTTGGG